>NZ_JBFTPJ010000318.1:0-5844 GCF_056398445.1 Variovorax sp. 01T439_2 | reverse complement strand
GTGCTGGCCTTCGTGCGCATGCCGGCGGGGCATGAAGACGGGACCAGGCCGTCTTCCCTTGGCGAGGCGATGGCGCGCGTCGGCGGCATCGTGCGGGGTGCGCTGCACACGCGCAACCTGTTCGTCATCACGCTGCTCACTTCGGCGGCGCTGGCCTATCTCTGGGGCAGCAGCAACTGGCTGCCGACCTACCTGCGCGAGGCGCGCGGCTTCTCGCTGCGCGAGATGGGCTGGATCGCGTCGGCGCCGCAGTACGCCACGGTGCTTGCGGTGTTCGTGGGCGGCGTGCTGATCGACAGGCTCGGGCGCGACCGCGTGCCGTTCATCTTCATGGGCGCGAGCGCGGGCGTGGCGCTGTCGGTGCTCATGGCCATCAAYGCACGCGATCCGTACGCGGCCGCATGCTGCCTGGTGGCGGCCAATTTCTTCTGGGGCCTGCAGAGCCCGGCCATTCCGAGCACGGTGCAGCATTGCTCGCGGCCCGAGCACACGGCCAGCGCCTTCGGCGTGACGAACGGCGCCGGCAGCCTGGTGGCGGCCTTCATGCCGGCGCTGATGGGCGGCGTGATCAGCGCGGTGTCGCATGGCGGCGGCGCGGGTGCAGCCGTCACCGCGGCTTCCTCGGCGGCGGGCTTCTTCGCGGGCTTTGCGCTGCTCATCGGCACGCAGGCGGTGGTGTTTGCCTGCGGACTGCTGCTGTGGTGGCGCGAACGCGCGCAGCGCATGACTGCAGTCTCTGGTTCACAGCTTTCGTAGCGGCGGCGCGCGCTGGAACCTTCGTACTGTGGCTGCTGCGTCACAGCGAACGGACCCCGTGCCTGCAGACCGCGCGAGCCGGCACCGCAGGCGCAGAACCATCTTCGTATCGCATGGCCCGCAGCGCGGGCCGTGACGCCATTCGGCTTATGGCGCGCGAACATTTTGAGAGAGAAAAGTTCCGCGGGTCGTTGAGCTGCCAGATTCGATCAGCTACAACTGTGCGCACTTCAACGGACGAGGGAATGCGCGTGAAAACAAAGACAAGAGCCGCTTGCAGGCCTGCCGCTGCCGCTTCGGCGCCGGCCGTTCTTCCTTCGACGCGGCAGAGCGTCGCATCGATGCGCGGGCACTGAGCCCGCTCCCACGCGCCGCCATCCGCGCCCGCACTTCTTCCATCACCGCGCCTTGACGGAAATGGCTCCGGTCACTCCGCGCATCCTGGGACCGCCGAAGCCCGAGCGGTGCGATCCGGCCTGAGCGTGCGTTCCTGACGAACCCGGTGTTCGGCGGGAGGGCGCCGTGCCGCCCGCCGTTTTCCGCGGTTGGCTTTTCATCTCATCCCGCGTGCCATGTGCAGCGCCGGCTATCCGCTGGCGTTCGCAGTGCTGCGCATGTTCCTTACCCAGAGTACCCAGAGGCGATCATGAAAAAACTGAATACACCCGTCGTTCACCACCTGGCCCTCACCGCCGTGATGCTTGCCGCCTTGACGGCGTGCGGCGGTGGCGGAGACGGCGGCGGCGGCGCATCGCTTGGCGGCGCCGGCCTTGGCGCGTCGTCGACGCTCGCAAGCGGCGCGCAGGATTCGAGCAAGGCACCCGAGGACGGTGCGCCTTCGTCGCAGGAATCGGCCGTGGCCGCAGTCGACCGCTCGGTGAAGCCGATGGAGCTGCCCGACACCGTCTGGCCCATCAACTACAAGCTGTGGTTCAGGCCCGATGCGGCACTGAAGACCTTCGTGGGGCGCGGCGACGTKGAGATCGAGGTGCTCAAGCCGGTGGATGCCATCGTGGTTGCCGCGCACAACCTCAAGTTTGCGAACGGCCGCACCACCTTGCGCAAGCTGTCGAATCCTTCGGAGGTGATCGCGCTGGTGCCCACGCCGCAGACGCTGGGCGACTTTGTGCAACTGCGGCGCAACGACGGGCAGATCGCCAAGGGCAAGTACCTGCTGCATATGGAGTGGGACGGCAAGATCCAGTTCTCCGATGCGGAATATTGCCCGCCCGAGGAGATGGCCCGCAATCCGTTCTGCTCGGCCGCGACCGGCGTCTTCAAGGTGGGCCTTTCCACGCCCGAGGGCGTGAGCAGCGACGCGATCGTGACGCAGGGCGAAACCAACTATGCGCGGCAGTGGTTCCCGGGCTGGGACGAGCCGGCCTTCCGCCACAGCTTCGAGATCTCCGCCGAGGTGCCGGGCGACTGGCAGACCGTGTCGAACGCCGCGCAGAAGTCGGCCGTCAAGCTGCCCGACGGCTACCAGCAGGTGTCGTTCGAGAAGACCCCGTCGATGCCGATGTACCTCGCGTTCTTCGGCGGCGGCAAGTTCGATGTTCTGTCGGACACCTTCAAGAGCCCGCTCGACGGCAGCGAGATGCCGCTGCGCTGGTTCACGCCGCCGGGCCGCTCCACCTGGGCCAACTTTGCGATGGAGTGGACCAAGGTGGCGATGGACTACTACTACAACTACACCGGCATTCCACTGCCGTTCAAGAAGTTCGACACCGTGGCGGCCAACGACAGCTACGACAACAAGCCCAACACAGGCTTCGGCGGCATGGAGAACTGGGGTTCGATCTTCGAGTTTGCCGACCGCGTGCTGACCAAGCCGGGCGAAACGCCCACGCTGTATTCGGTGACGGTGGTGACGCACGAGATCGCGCACCAGTGGTTCGGCGACCTCGTCACGCTCGACTGGTGGGACAACGTGTGGCTCAACGAATCGTTCGCGCGCTGGTTCGACCGCCGCACCACGATCAAATTCCACCCCGACTACTACAGCTTTTCCGACTACGTGCTCGACAAGCACACCGTGATCGTGGCCGACCTGAAGGACACGGCGGTGCCGGTGCAGCGCAACCTCAACGATGCGGGCTCGTTCGGCTTCATCAGCCCGTCGATCTTCGTCTACAACAAGGGCAGCCACGTGCTGGAGACGGTGCAGAACTACATCGGCGAGGAGGCGATGCAGAAGGGCCTGCAGATCTACCTGAAGGACTATGCCTTCGGCAACGCGACGCCGTCGCGGCTGTGGACCTCGCTGGAGAAGGCGAGCGGCGGCAAGAAGGTGGCGGACATCGGCGACAGCTTCATCCGCCAGACCGGCGTGCCGCTGCTGACGGTGGACGCGCAATGCGCGGGCGACCGCACCTTCGTGTCGATCAGCCAGGAGTCGTTCCCCAACCAGAACGCCTATCCGGCCTCGACCTGGACCATTCCCGTGACGCTGGCCTACGGCGACGCGATGGAGCAGCGCAAGACCTTCGTCATGGCCACCAGCACCACGCAGCTGGAGCTCCCGGGCTGCACCGCGGTGCTGGCCGGGCCCACGGGGCAGGACTACTACGTGAGCAACTACAGCACGCAGTCGTGGAGCGACCTGCTGGCCAAGGCGCAGAACTTTGCGGACAACAAGCCGCTCCTGCTGAACATCGAGCGGGACGCGTTCCGGCTGCTGTCGGTGGGGCGCATCACGCAGGGGCAGTACGACCAGATCAAGGGCGTTCTCAACCTGCCGACGACGCTGCTCGCAAAGACCGAGGCAAGCCAGCAGAAGATGATGGCGCAGGACGCGGGCGGCAAGGAAGACTATCCGCATGCGCTGCGCTACCAGGGCAGCCTGAAGCTGCGCGAGAACCAGAAGCGCTGAGTCGAGGCCGCACGATCATGATGAACACACTCAACTGTGTTGCGGCCGGCCTGTCGTCGCTGCTCTTGCTGGCCGGCTGCGGCCAGCGCGCCGAGCCGGAGGCGCAGCTGGTCGGCGTCTACGCCGTGAAGACGAACGGCGCGTTGCGCGAACTGGTCAAGATCGAGCGCCAGGGCGGCCGCTACATCATGCGAGACAAGGTACGCACCCCCGAGTGGAGCGAGCCGAAGATGCAGATGCAGCCGGTGACGCGCGAGCGCTGGAACCGGATCACCACCGACACCGCGAACACGGAGTTCGTCGGCGTGTCGAGCGACCAGCTCGCGATCTTCAAGGTGCCGCCGGGGTGGCAGAAGAACAGCTTCAAGACGGAGACCGGCTACTTCCTGTTCTATTCGCAGGGGCCGGTGGAGGCGTACAAGCTGTGATGCGGCGCCTGCGTTGAGGGGCGCGGGAGCGTGATCAGGGCACTGGTTGATCAGCGATACACCAGCAGCGTGCTCCGGTGCACAGGGCATCGGGTGCTCCCCGCAGCGAAATCAAGGAGGAGGCCGCAGGCCGGGGGACATTCGCGGAGGGGAGTACCCGGTGGCCTGTGCACGCGCCCCGAATAAGAACAAAAGAAGAACTATGGGCCGGTTGAGCCCGGCGCCACGATCGCCCCCTCGATGCGATGACGCCGAAGCGCATCGGCCACAAAGCCACTCGCCTTCATCTCCTCGACAAAGGAAGACAGCAGCGCCTGCGCCTCGGCACCGCGGCTCGCGGGCGTGCCCATGGCCTGCTGGATCACCATGAAGCGGCCGGGCAGCACGCGCACACCCGGCTCGCGCCGCGCCTCGGCTTCGAGCAGCTGGCGAATGCCGGCGGCCACCTCGACCGCGCCTGAACGCAGCGCCGCCAATGCGGCGGCCGCGCCCTGGAGCCGGACGATCTCGGCCTGCTCGATCTCGCGCGTGAGGAACAGGTCGTAGGCGCTGCCCGCGCCGACCGAGATGCGGTGGCCCTTTGCATCGACCTGCGCGTTGTTGGTGAGCGCTGATGGCTCGCGCACGAGATAGCTGCCCTCGATCAGCACATAAGGCGCAGTGAACAGCAGCCCTTCGCTGCGCGCCGGGTCGATCGCGAAGAAGCCGATGTCGGCCTTCTCGTTCTTCACCGCGTCGACCGAGGCCGCCGCCTTCTCGAACACCACCAGCTCGATGCCCACGCCAAGCCGCCGCGCGAACTCGCGCGCGAGATCGATCGATACGCCCACCGGTTCGCCGGTGGCCGCGTCCTTGTTCGCGAGGATCGGGTTGCCGAGGTTGATCGATGCGCGCAGCGTGCCGCCGGGCGCGAAGGCGGAGACAAGGGCAGGGGCAACAGATGGGTTCATGGCGTGCATCGTCCGGGAAAGATGATGGACGCCAGTTTACTGAGCCCCGAGCTGCCGCCTTAGCGCGCCGTCAGCGGCTCCAGGCCCGTCTTCGCAATGGTCGGCGCCGCCTCGGGCGAATTGAGATAGCGGATCAGCTGGCGCGCCGCGTCGGGCTGCTTGGAGGCGGTGGCAATGCCGGCCGAGAACACCGTCACCTGCTGCACTTCCGCGGGCAGGGGGCCGATGTAGTCGATGCCCGCGATCGGCAGCAGCTCGCTCACCTGCTGCAGCCCGAGCGCCGCGTCGCCGCGTGCCACCACGGTGCCCACGCGCTCGCTCAGGATGCGCTTGCTCTTGGGCTTGACCTGGTCCTCGATGCCGAGCTTCTTGAGCAGTTCGGTCTCGTAGTAGGTGCCGCTCGCGCTGGCCGAATAGGCGATGGAGGGCGCTGCCAGCAAGGTGCGCTTGAGCGCATCGACCGTCGAGATGTCGGGCTTGGGCGCGCCCTTGCGCACCGCAAAGCCGATCGACGAGCGCACCAGGTCGACCTGGCTGCCGGGCACCACCTTGCCTTGCGCCACCAGCGAATCGAGCGCGGGCCGCGCGAGGATCACCACGTCGGCCGGCTCGTTGCGCGAGAGGCGGCTCGGAATGGAATCTTCGGCATTGCCCATGGAGGCGCCATACGCGGTCTTGACCGTGCGGCCGCTGCTGCGTTCGAAGCCGGGGCGCAGCTCGTTGTACGCGGCCGTGAAGCCGCCCGAGGTCATCACGTGGATGTCGCCGGCCGCGGGCGGTGCGCTGCCGAGGCTGCCGCATGCGGCAAGAACGGATGCCGCGGCCAGCAGGCTGGCGC
>NZ_JBFTPJ010000317.1:0-5846 GCF_056398445.1 Variovorax sp. 01T439_2 | reverse complement strand
CCGCGCAGCCGCGCAGAAGGCACTGTCGATGCTGCCCGACATCGGCCGGCGCGTGGTCGAGTCGCTCGGCGCCACCAAGAGCGAGGTGCGCATCGAGGCCGCCAACTGGCTGGCCGAGCTCAAGTACGCCGAGGCCGTGCCCGCCATCACCAAGGCGCTCGAGAAGGAAACCCGCGAGACCGTGCGCGCGGCCTACCTCACGGCGCTCGAGGCGCTGGGCGACGACATCTCCGCGCGCCTTGCACCGGCGATTCTTCTGGCCGAGGCGAAGAAGGGCCTGAAGGCCAAGCCCCCGGCGGGCCTTGCGTGGTTCTCCCTCGACGCGCTGCCCGCCTGCAAATGGCTGGACGGCAGCCCGGTAGAACCCGAGATCGTGCGCTGGTGGGTGGTGCTCGCCTGCAAGCTCAAGGAACCGGGCGGCAATGCGCTGCTCACGCGCTACCTCGGCCTGCTCGATGCCGCCAGCCGCCAGGCCGTCGGCAGCCTGGTGCTGCGCCAGTTCATTGCACACGACACGCGCCACCCCACGCTCGACGAAGGCATCGCGCATGCCAACGCCCATGCACCGCAGCGCTACCAGGGCAACCAGCAGCGCTACCAGAACGCGAAGGCCGAGCACAAGCAGTACTACGAAGCCGACTTCCAGAAGACGCAGGAGCAGGTCTTCGAGGAGTGCAAGCGCGAGAAGATGAGCGAATACCTCGGCAGCGCGATCGGCGAAAAAGGCACGCTTGCCCTGACCCCCCACGCGCCGGGGCACGAGGTCGTCACGCTGCTGCAGCAGTACATGCGCGACCATTACCAGCGCCGCTCGCAGATCGAAGCCATGCTCGAAGGCGTGGCACCGGGCAACGACCCGGTGGTGATCCAGTTGCTGCTGGGCATATCGCGCCGCTATCGCACTGCCTCGGTCCAGGAGAAGGCCCGCGCTCTGGTGCAGCAGATTGCCGACCGCAACGGCTGGACGCAGGACCAGCTCGCCGACCGCACCATTCCCACCGCGGGCCTGGACGACACCGGCAAGCTCGAGCTCGCGTATGGCGACCGCATCTTCACCGTGGTGCTCGACGCCGCGATGAAGCCCGAGCTGCGCAACCCCGAAGGCAAGATCGTCAAGGCCCTGCCCGAGCCGCGCCAGAACGACGACCCCGTGCTCATCAAGGATGCGAAGGCCCAGTTCTCGACCAGCAGGAAAGAGCTCAAGCAGGTCATCGACCTGCAGACCGCGCGCCTGTTCGAAGCCATGTGCACCGGCCGTATCTGGCCGCAGGCCGAGTGGCGCGAATACCTGCACCGGCACCCGATTGCCGGGCGGCTTATACAGCGGCTCGTGTGGCTCGAACTGGATGCGGAAGGCGCGGTGCGCGGCAGCTTCCGGCCCACCGAGGACGGCAGCCTGATCGACACGCAGGACGACGAGGTCGAGCTTGCGGCCGACAGCCAGCTGCGCCTGGGCCACGCTTCGCTGGTCGACGAAGGCACAGCGGCCGCGTGGAACAGGCACTTCAAGGACTACAAGCTGGTGCCGCTCTTCGCGCAGATGACGCGCAAGCCGCCGGCGGTCGCGTTCATCGATGACAAGGGCCAGCCGGTGAGCGAAATCAACGACCGGCTGGGCTGGATCAGCGACACCTTCACGCTGCGCGGCAGCTTTGCCAAGCTCGGCTACCAGCGCGCGCAGGCCGAGGACGGCGGCTTCTTCTACCAGTACACCAAGGAGTTCTCGTCGGCCGGCGTGCGCGTGGCCATCGAGTTCTCGGGCAACACCCTGCCGGAGGAGAACGTGCCCGCGGCGCTCAAGACGCTGGGCTTCGAGGACATGAAGACCCGCGGCTACAGCGACCGGGCGCTGCCGCTGTCGAGCGTGCCGCCGGTGCTGCTGGCCGAGGCCTATGCCGACTACCTGGCCATTGCCCAGGCCTGCGCCGGGTTCGACGCGGGCTGGGAAAAGAAGATGCCGTGGTAAGCCCGCCGCGCCGACCCGCAGAAAAACCAGCAGCAACATCATCATGAGCACCGGCACATCACCGTCTTCTTCCCCCGCGACCCAGGCCGTGCGCCTTGCCCCCGAGGCGCGCTATGCGGACGAGCTCGCGCGGCTGCACGCGGCCGACACCGATGCGCGACCCACCGGATGGAAGCTCTCGCCGCGCGCGGTGCGGCGCTTCATCCTCGGCGACGAGAAGCTGCAGGTGAGCCGCAAGTTCTACGGCGACGATCCGCTGGTCGACCGCGCCATCGTGACGCTCATGGGCCACCAGGGCCTCATGCTGGTGGGCGAGCCGGGCACCGCGAAGTCGCTGCTCTCGGAGCTGCTTGCAGCCGCCGTCAGCGGTGATTCGGGCCTCACGGTGCAGGGCACCGCCGGCACCACCGAAGACCACATCAAGTACAGCTGGAACTACGCACTGCTGCTGGCCGAGGGGCCGAGCCAGCGCGCGCTGGTGCCTTCTGCGCTCTACCAGGCCATGCGTGCGGGCAAGCTGGTGCGCTTCGAGGAAATCACGCGCTGCCCGCCCGAGATCCAGGACGTGCTGATTTCGTTGATGAGCGACAAGCAACTCATGATTCCAGAACTGGGCGACGATGCCCGGCTCTATGCCCAGCGCGGCTTCAACATCATTGCCACGGCCAACCTGCGCGACCGCGGTGTGCACGAGATGTCGTCCGCTTTGAAGCGTCGGTTCAACTTCGAAACGGTCAAGCCGATCCGGGACCATTCGTTCGAAGTCGAACTGGTGATGGCCCAGTTGAAGCGCGAACTCGACGGTGGCGGCGAGTCGCCGGTCGATGTGCCGCGCGACGTGGTGGCGCTGCTGGTTACCACCTTCCAGGAGTTGCGCGCGGGCCAGACGCAGGATGGCACCGCCATCAAGGGCCTCGATGCCGTGATGTCCACGGCCGAGGCCGTGAACGTGGCTTATGCGGCGGCCCTGCAGGCGCGCCATTTCAACGGCGGCCGGCTCACCGTGCGCGAGATCGCGGGCCAGCTGCAGGGCGTGGTTCTGAAGGACAGCACCGACGATGTGAAGCGCGTGCGCCACTACTTCGACACCGTCGTGCGCGAACGCGGCAAGCGCGACGCGCAATGGAAGACCTTCCACGACGCGGCGCGCGCGCTGTGGCAGTAGTTGCAGAAGCCGGCAGCGTTCTGCCTGCCGGGCTGGAGGCCGCGCGCGGCCGGCTGTTCGGCGAGGACGGCGAGGGCGTGTTCTTCGTGCCCGTGAGGCACCACAGCCCGGCCTGTGCATTCGCATTGAGGGCGCTGCTGCGCGAGGTCAGGCCGGCGGCTGTGCTGATTGAAGGACCGGACGACCTGAACGCACTGCTGCCGCTGCTGCAGCACCCGCAAACCACCGCCCCCGTTGCATGGCTGTGCCAGAGCACCCGGCAGGCTCCGGTGGATGACCCCGACTCGGAAGAGAAGACGCGCACGGAATCGCGCACGTCGTTCTTTCCGTTTTGCGACTACAGCCCCGAGTGGATTGCGGTGCGCGAAGGTGCGGCGCTGGGCGCGCGCCTGGGGCTGATCGATCTTCCCTGGAGCGACAAGGCCTGGCATCGCGACGACGGTGAGGGCGACGAAGGCGATGCACGCGACGCCGCGCGCAGCCTGATGGAAGAGCGCCATTTCGCGCACAGCCGCTACCTCAACGCCATGGCCGCCCGGCTCGGCTGCGTCGACCACCAGGAGCTGTGGGACCGCCTGTTCGAACTGCGCACGTCGGCCGCTCTCGGCCACTGGCGCGCCTTCTTTTCCGACGTGTTCAGCTGGTGCGCCATGGCGCGGCTCGACTACGAGCCCGAGGTGCTCGAGGCCGAGCTGAGCCTGCCGCGGGAGCGCCACATGGCGGCGCACATCCGTCGCTGGCGCAACGAGGTCGAGGGGCCGATCGTGGTCGTCACCGGCGGCTTCCACACGCTCGAGCTGGTCAACCAGTGGCAAGAGGCCAAGCCCTCGAAGGCGCCCGCCGGCCAGGACGCACCCGACAACGCATGGCTGATCCGCTACAGCTTCGAGCGGCTCGACGCGCTCAACGGCTATGCCTCGGGCATGCCGTCGCCCGGCTATTACCAGCAGGTGTGGGAACGCCTCGAGGCCGGCGAGGCCGACCCCTTCACCGCAGTGGCGCTCGACAGCCTGACCCGCTTTGCGCGCCAGACCCGCGCGCAGGACGATGCCGATGCGGTGTCTACAGCACTGGTGCAGGCCGCCGCCGCGCAGGCCATGCGGCTCGCGGCGCTGCGCGGCAATGCCGGTCCGGGCCGGCAAGACCTGCTCGATGCCATCCGCTCCTGCTTCATCAAAGGCGCCATCGACGAAGGAACGCGCGGCTTTACCGCCGACCTGCGCAACTTCTTGAGCGGCACGCGCATCGGCGACGTGCCGCCTTCGGCAGGCTCGCCGCCGCTGATCGAGGACGCGCGCAGGCTCGCCCGCCAGGCCGGCGTGCGCCTGGACGACAGCACCGCGCGCATCGCGCGGCTGGATCTCTATCGCAAGCCTTCGCACCGCGAGCGCAGCCGCTTCTTCCATGCCATGACATACCTCGACACGGGGCTCGGCACCTGGCTCGCGGGACCGGATTTTCTTGGCAACAGCCGTTTGCATTTGCTGTTCGAAGAGTGGCGCGCCGCCTGGTCGCCGCTGGTGGAGGCGCGGCTGATTGAACTGGCGGGCGATGGCGCCAGCCTGGAGGCCGTCTGCATGGCCAAGCTGCGCAAAGAAGAGATCGCGCTGTCCGACGAGGGCCGCGGACGCAGCGCGAGCGCGGCCGTGGCGCTGTTGCTGCGCGCCTGCCTGGTCGGGCTGCAGTCGCGCCTGCCCCAGCTGCTCTCGATGCTTTCCACCCACCTCGACGAAGATGCCTCGCTCGGCTCGGTGGTCGAGTGCGGGCATCGGCTCGTCACGCTCTGGCGTGCGCGGGAGCCGCTGGGCGTGCAGCAGCATCCGCAGCTGCGCAGCCTGCTGGAGCGTGTGTGGCCCGCGGCGCTGTTCCTGCTGCCCGATGTGGGCGGGTGCCCGGAAGAAAGTGAGGCGGGCGCGGTGAAGCAACTGCTTTCACTGCGCGAGCTTGGGCGCCTGCTGGCCTCGCTCCAAGGCGAACCGGGAGAAGCCGGTGACGGCGCCATCGACCTCGACCTGCTGCGTACGCAACTCGAACGATTCGCGACCGGTGCGTCGGCCGCGCCCGCGGTGGCCGGCGCTGCTTCGGCCCTGCTGTACCTCGATGGACACTGGGACGAGAACGCACTCGACACCGTGGTGCGGCAACGCTTCGGCGCGGGCGCAGAGCCGCGCGAGGCGGTACGTTTTCTCAACGGGGTGATGGCCGCGGCGCCTGAACTGCTGCTGCGCCTGCCCGCGCTGCTCGAAGGCCTCGACGGCCTGGTGCAGGGCTGGGATGCCGAGGCTTTCGTGGCGCATCTGCCCGATCTGCGGCAGGCCTTCACGCGCCTCAAGCCGCAAGAGACGGCCGACCTGGCCGGCCGTATTGCCGCGCTGCATGGCATGGGCGAAACAGAGGGCCAGGCGCTCAACCAGATGCACTACGAAACCACCGAACAAGACCTGCACGAAGGCGCGCGACTGCAGCTCGCGCTGGCCGAGTGCATGCGCCGAGACGGGCTTGCCGCGTGGCTGGTCCCAGAGCACAAGAAGAACAACATCGAAAGCGCGATATGACCATCGATCTCCAGACGCTCAGGCGAGCCTTGCGCCCCAACTGATCTCGGCGCTCGCGGAACTGGAATTCAGCCGCAGGGATTGTCAACAGGAGTGGGAACGTCGTTTATGCGAGAAAGTTCACTGTTATTCATAGTGGGATGGATGCTTGTCCTTGGAC
>NZ_JBFTPJ010000316.1:0-5850 GCF_056398445.1 Variovorax sp. 01T439_2 | reverse complement strand
CTCCGGGACCAGTTCCGGGCGTTTCGCTTGGTCGCGGAGGTCTGATCCGTGGACATGTTCCTTCAACAGATCCTCAACGGTCTGACGCTCGGCAGCGTTTATTGCCTGGTGGCCTTGGGTCTGACGCTGGTGTACGGGATCCTGCAGGTGCCCAATTTCGCGCACGGTGCGTTCTACATGGCCGGAGCCTTCGTGGCCTTCCAGCTCATGTCGGCGCTCAGCTGGAACTACTGGCTCGCCATGTTGGCGGCCGCCGCGAGCGTGGCAGCCCTGGCAGCGCTTGCCGGCCGTTGGGTGTTCCATCCGCTGCGCAAGTCGTCGGGCCTGCATCCGATGATTGCGGCCATCGGGCTGCTGCTATTCCTCGAGGCCTCTGCCCAGGCGATCTGGGGTGCCGACTTCCGTCGCATGCCCACCCCCTACACGGGCATGGTGGAGGTCGCCGGCATCGGCATTGGGCAGCAACGCGTGCTGCTCGTCGCAGGTGCCTTCGTGCTGGTGGCGGCACTGCAGCTGTTCCTCAAGCGCACGGTCGTTGGCGCCACGATCGTCGCGCTGGCACAGAACCGCGAGGGTGCCGCGCTCATGGGCATCGACACCCACCGCGTCGCAATGCTCACCTTTGCCATTTCCGGCGCGCTTGCAGCTGCGGCGGCGGTGCTCTACGCGCCGATCAATCTGGTGTACCCCGCCATGGGCAGCCTGGTGATCACCAAGGCCTTCGCGATCATCGTGATCGGCGGCATGGGCAGCGTGCCCGGCGCCATCGCAGGCGGGCTGATCATCGGCTTTGCGGAGAGTTTCGGCGCCTTCTATGTTTCGTCCGATGCCAAGGACCTCATCGCCTTCGTGCTGTTGGTGGTGATCCTGTCTGTGCGGCCGCAGGGCCTGTTCACGCGCGGGGTGCTTTGACATGAACGCACGTACCGGCTGGGGCCTGTTGCTGCTGCTGGGCCTCGTCTTCCCCCTCCTGACGGACAACGACTACCACCTGACGGTGATGAGCAGCGCCTACATCTTCGCGTTGGCGACCCTGGGCCTGAATCTCATCACGGGCTATACGGGCCAATTCAATCTCGCGCATGCGGGCTTCATGGCGATCGGGGCCTACACCGTGGGAATCCTCACGGTGGACCACCAGTGGCCGTTTTGGGCCGCGTTCTGCCTGTCGGGCCTGGTGCCTGTGGTGCTGGGCTTGCCCATCGGGCTCCTGTCGCTGCGCCTGAAGGGGCACTTCTTCGCCATCTTCACGATGTGCATGGGCTACATCCTGTTCCTCGGCATCGAGAAATGGGAAAGCCTGACGCACGGGGCGGTCGGCATCATCGGCATTCCCGTGCCGGAGGCACTCCCCACGCCGTTCGGCGATGTCTCCTTTGATTCGCCGCGCGCGCTGTACTACCTGGTGCTGGGTTTTCTCACTCTGGGACTGTGGGTCATGCACCGCRTCGTCGGTTCGCTGCTGGGACGCACCTTCGTGGCCATCCGCAACGGCGACGACCTGGCCGAGTCGCTGGGCATCAACCTGATGCGCAACAAGCTTCTGGCCTTTTTGCTGTCGGTGTTCTATGCGGGCACGGCAGGTGGCCTGTATGCGGGCTTCGTGCGTTTCCTCAGTCCGGACCTGGCCGGTGTCGAGCGCACTTTCGACATGACCATGTACATGCTCATCGGCGGTGCCGGAACGCTGCTCGGTCCGCTGCTGGGGGCGCTGGGCGTGCCCTGGCTCGCGCAGTACCTGCAGTTCCTGCAGGACTACCGGTTCATCGTGTTCGGGCCGCTGCTGATCGTGCTGGTCATCTTCCTGCCCGACGGCATCGTCGGTTGGGTGCGGGGCCAATGGCTGCGCCGCCGCGCGTCGCAGCCGGCGTCTGTCGTTGCACAGGAGCCGGATCAACAGTCGACCTCGGTGGGACTGAAGGGAGAGCGCCATGCTTGAGATCCAGGGGCTCACCAAGCGCTTCGGCGGGCTGACAGCAGTCAACGATGTCAGCACCTGCGTGGAGAAGGGCAAGGTCAACGCGATCATCGGCCCGAATGGCGCGGGCAAGACGACGTTCTTCAACCTGATCGGCGGCGTGCACCTACCGAGCGCCGGGCGCATTCTGCTCAACGGCGAGGATGTGACACGCTGCCGCGCCGACGACATGGCGTTGCGCGGCGTGGCCCGTACCTTTCAGTCGACCACCTTGTTCGACCTGTCGACGGTGCTCGACAACCTGATCGTCGGCCATCGGCTGCGCACTCGCTCCGGCCTCTGGGACGCGGTGACGGGGTCCCGGCGGCTTCGGGATGAGGAGGCGCTGTGCCGTGCGAAGGCACGCGCCGCGCTGGACTTCGTGGGGTTGTCGCATCTGGAGCGGCGGCTGGCGGCGGACATCACGCAGGAGGAGCGAAAGCGCGTCGCCTTCGCCTTGGCGATTGCCACCGACGCGCAGCTGGTGCTGCTCGACGAGCCGGCCGGCGGCGTCAACCCGGAGGAAACGGTGGGACTGGCGCTGCTCATCCGCAAGATGGTGCGCAGCGGCATCACCGTGTGCCTGATCGAACACAAGATGGACATGATCATGCAGCTGGCCGACAAGATCATGGTGCTGAACTACGGCGAGAAGATCGCCGAGGGTACGCCCGACGAGATCAGGACGAACCCCGCAGTGATCGATGCCTACCTCGGGAGCGAGCATGCTGAAGCTTGAGCGCGTCTCGCTGAACTACGGCAGCTTCAGGGCCTTGAGCGACATCAGCCTGCAGGCCCGCGACGGTGAATTGGTCGTGCTGCTGGGCGCCAATGGCGCGGGCAAGAGTTCGATCTTTCGCGCCGCGAGCGGACTGGAAGCTGCGACGGGACACATCCGTTTTGGTAAACATGAACTGATCGGCATGCGGCCTTCGCAGATCGTCCAAGCCGGCGTCGTTCAATGTCCGGAAGGGCGCAAGCTCTTTCCGGGCATGTCGGTACTGCGCAACCTCGTACTCGGCGCCTATGTTCACCGCACCGACAGTGCGGGAAATCGCCGCCGGCTCGAAGAAATCTTCGGCTTGTTTCCGATCCTCGATCAGAAGAAGGACGACCCGGCCGGCTCGTTGAGCGGCGGCCAGCAGCAGATGGTGGCCATCGGCCGCGCCATGATGGGTCGGCCGCGCGCCCTGTTGCTCGACGAGCCATCGCTCGGCCTGGCGCCGCTCGTGGTCCGGCAGATGTTCGATGTGATCCAGCAGATCAACCGTGCCGGCACCACCGTGCTGCTGGCCGAGCAGAACGCTTTCGCCGCTCTGAAGGTGGCCCATCGGGCCTACGTGCTCGAGCTGGGCCGTGTCGCCATGGAGGGCGACAGCGATGCCCTGCTGCGCAACCCTGACATCCGACGTGCCTACATCGGGGCCTGAGGCGAGGGCCGGATTTTCCGCGTTCCATTCATTCCAATGAAAGAGAGACAAGCCATGAAGAAGACTCCCCACGGCAGGCGACTGCTCGCTGGCATCGCTGCAAGCACACTCCTGTTCGCCAGCCAGGCTTTCTCGCAGCAGGTCGTGAAGCTGGGCTACACCGGCCCGCTGAGCGGTGGCGGTGCGCTGTTCGGAAAGAACGTGCTCGACGGCATGCGCATGGCCGCCGACGAGATCAATGCGGAGGGGTGGCAGATCGGGGGCAAGCCTAGCAAGCTTGAGATCGTGAGCCTCGACGACAAGTACAACCCCGCGGAGTCTGCGATCAATGCACAGCGCTTGGTGCAGGYGGAGAAGACACCGGTGATTTTGGTGGGGCATTCGGGCGGGACTTTTGCGTTGCAGACCGCCAACGAGAAGCAAAAGTACTTGCTACTCTCGTACAGCAGCGTGCCGCAGATCACCGCCAATGGGAATACGCTGACCTGGCGCATCCCGCCAGATTTCACGACGTATATCCAGCCCTTCACCCACTATGCAATGGGAAAGTACGGCAAGAAGCTCGGCATCGCTGTGGGTGACCATGACTATGCCAAAGCCTGGAGCGCCGCTTTCCGCCCAACCTGGGAAGCTGCGGGCGGCACAGTGGTGGCCGATAACCCCATGTCCTACAACCGCGCGGCCGATTTCTACAGCGGCGTGAGTCGTGTGCTGGCCGCTAAACCCGATGTGCTGCTGGTGGGGGGCGCATCGGAGCCGACCGCGCTCGTGATCAAGCAAGCTCGCGAACTGGGCTTCAAGGGCGGCTTCGTCATTATCGACCAAGCCAAGCTCGACGAGATCGCCAAAGTCACGGGTGGCTACGGTCTGCTCGAAGGTTCCATCGGCTTGCTGCCCGTGGTCGATGATTCTTCGAACGCAATGAAAGCCTTCGTCGAGCGCTATCGCAAGCTGTATCCCGGGCGTGATCCGAGCAGTGAGGTCACGCTGGGCTACACAGGTGTGCGCGCTACCGCTGAGGCGATGAAGGCCGCGTCGAGAGCGACCGATGTCTTGGCGATTCGAGCGCAACTCAACACCGCGATGAAGGCACTGAGCGCCGCAGCCAACCCTCATGCCTTGAGCGGAGTCGATGTCCGCGGCAATTCGATCGGAGCCGTGCCGGTGGCGGTGGTCGAAGGTGGAAAGGTGCGAGAAGTGAAGCTGATGGACCTGCGCTGACGAAGAAATGGAGCAAAAAATGAATACGCCCGATCTGAGTTTCAAGCGCGCACGCGAGCGCGGCGAGTTGCACGGCAGCTTCGACACTGTCGTTATTGGTTCCGGTGCTGGCGGTTTGACGACCGCTGCCTTGCTGGCGCTGGATGGTCAGCGGGTGCTGGTGCTGGAGCGCCATGCGGTTCTCGGCGGCTGTCTACAGTCATTTACGCGCAAGGGCTTCGAGTGGGATGTAGGCCTCCACTACGTGGGCGAGGTGCACCGCAAGAGCAGTGGCCTCTATCGCCTGTTCGACAAGGTCTCCCGCGGGCAGCTCGAATGGGCACCCATGCCGGCGGTCTACAACCGCATCATCATCGGAGACCGTAGCTTCGACCACGTGGCTGGCGCCGAGGCCTACAAGGACCAACTCAAGGTCTATTTTCCGGGCGAGGCTGCAGCCATTGATCGCTATGTGGAGCTCGTCGCTGATGCCAATCGCGCTGCAAAGGCGTTCTTTGGCGAGCGTGCTCTCCAGCATCGCTTGTCCGACGCTTCGGTCAGCGCGCCACAGGCCGCCTTCGCTCCATACTCTCAGCGTACGGTGCTGGAGGTATTGAACGAGTTGACCGACAACGCCGATCTCAAGGCGGTTTGGTGCGGCAACTACGGGGACTATTGCAACTCACCTGCCGAAGCGGCCTTCGCCGTCCACGCAATGGTGTTTCATCACTATATCGACGGTGCCAGCTATCCGGTGGGTGGTGCACCACGAATCGCAGAAGCCATGGCAGACACGGTTCGCGCGGCAGGTGGCGCCTGCCTGGTGGCCGCCGAAGTTGTCGGCCTGAGGATGCACAACGACCGGGTGGTGGGGGTCGTGACCGCCGATGGCAGCGACATTGAAGCGCGCCGCGTTGTCAGTTCCATTGGCATTTCGCAGACTCTGCCATTGTTGGCCCATGCCGACCCTGAACTGATCCGGCCGCTGACGCAGGCCACCCAGTCTCTGGGGACGACACAGTGTTTTGCGGTACTCAACGTTGGGGTGGATGCGGGCAATGGCGAGCTGGGCATCCATCCGGGAAACCTTTGGGTTCACCCCACAAATGATCTCACGCGGAATCTCTCTCGCTACAAAGCCGACCCCGCAGGCGAGCCCATGCCGCTCTACTTCATGACGCACCCGTCATTGCGTGATCCGAGTTGGGCGGCTCGCTATCCTGGACGCAGCACCATGGACGTTTGCGGCCTCACTGATTGGTC
>NZ_JBFTPJ010000315.1:0-9580 GCF_056398445.1 Variovorax sp. 01T439_2 | reverse complement strand
CCGCTGCTGCTGGACAGCAACCGCAAGCTCATCGGCAATGTGGCCAACATCGCCTGGCACGACCTGCCGCTCGACTATCTCGACACCTGGACCGCGCGCATGGATGCGGTCACGGCGGCCGACGTCCGGGCTGCCTTCGCGCGCAAGCTGCAGCCCGAACGCATGGTGACGGTGGTAGTGGGCGGCAAATAGGGCCGCATTCCAAGGCCGCGTTTTTCAGCGCAGGGCGTGCGCGCCGCTTGCGGCGGCCGCGCGCACCGCCGCCTTGAGGCGTTCGAGCAGCTGCGGCGCGGCGCGCGCCTGCTGCCAGTAGAGCGGCACCTGCAGCGCCGAGCCGGGCACCAGCTCCACCAATGCGCCCGCGCGCATCGCGTCGGCCGCCATGCTGGCCGGCAGCATCCCCCAGCCCATGCCGGCGCGCGCCGCTTCGACGAAACCCTGGGCCGATGGCAGCCAGTGCCGCGGCGTCTCGATGCTGCGGTGGCAGATGCGCCGCACCCAGCGTGCCTGCAGCCGGTCCTTGCGGTCGAACACCAGGCTCGGCGCATGGGCCAGGGTGCGCGCACCCACGCCCTTGGCGAAGTACCGCTCGACGAACTGCGGGCTTGCGGCGGCCACGTAGTGCATGGCGCCCAGCGCCTCGCTGTTGCAGCCGGCCACCGGTTGCGCGAGCGCGGTGACGGCCGCCAGCACCGCGCCGCTGCGCAGGCGCTCGGCGGTGTGGTCCTGGTCGTCCACGGTCAGGTCGAGCAGGGCGGATTCTTCCTGCCTTGCAAAGGCTGCTGCGGCCGCCATGAACCAGCTGGCCAGGCTGTCGGCGTTCACCGCCACGCGCACCGTGACCCGTTCGGCTCCCTCGCCGCTTCGGCCGCCCATGCCGAGTGCCGGCAGCGCCTCGCGCAGCTCGTGTTCCAGCATGCCCACGCGTTCGATGTGCCGGCACAGCTGCTGCCCGGCTTCCGTCGCGATGCAGGGCTGGCCGCGCACCAGCAGCGCGCCGCCCGTGCGCTCCTCGAGCAGCTTCACGCGCTGCGAGACGGCCGAAGGCGTGACGTGGAGGGCGCGGGCCGCGCGCTCGAAGCTGCCTTCGCGCACCACGGCGGCCAATGCATTCAGGGCGGCGTAGTCGAGCATGGTTCGCGTGGATTAGAAAAACTGAACATGGCTTAGGAAGTTTAGTTTGAATTAATGCAGCCGAAGCGGCAAGCTGGCGCCATGGTGATCGAACAAATCTCTGCCGCATTCGTCAATGGGTTCCTCATGAGCCTGGTGCTCATCGTCGCCATCGGCGCGCAGAACGCCTATGTGCTGCGCCAGGGGCTGCGGCGCGAGCATGTGAGCGCCGTGGTGCTGTTCTGTGCGGCGAGCGATGCCCTCCTGATCACCGCCGGCGTGGCTGGCATGGCGCAGGCGCTGAAAGGGCGGCCCGCATTCGCCACCGCACTCGCCGGCCTCGGTGCACTGTTCCTGGGGGCGTACGGGCTGCGCGCGCTGTGGCGGGCCCGGCAGCCCGGCACGCTGCAGGCAAAGGCCCAGGGCGTGTCGCTCTCGCGCACCGCCGTGCTGGCGCAGGCGGCGGGCTTCACCTTGCTGAACCCGCATGTCTATCTCGACACCGTGCTGCTCGTGGGCAGCACCGGCGCCCAGTACGGCGGGGCACTCAAGGCCTGGTTCGTCGCCGGCTCGGCGATTGCGAGCGCGCTGTGGTTCTCGGCGCTGGGCTTCGGTGCGCGCTGGCTGGCGCCGGTGTTTGCGCGGCCGCGCGCCTGGCAGATGCTCGACGCGCTGAYCGGCGGCACGATGCTGCTGCTTGCCGCGTTGCTGGCGCGGCGGGCCTTGCTCGGGGCCTGAGCCCGRATGCGGCGTTAAGCTTGCCGCATGCCCCAGAAGAAAGCCGCAGCCGCCAGGCGCTCCCCCTCGACACCACCGCCACCGCCGCGATCGAAGTCGCTGCCGCACGAAGTGCGCATCATCGGCGGCCAATGGAAGCGCAGCCGCCTTCCGGTGGCCGACAAGCCGGGCCTGCGCCCCACGCCCGACCGCGTGCGCGAGACGCTGTTCAACTGGCTCGCAAGCATCGCGGGCGCCGGCGGCGGCGAACTGCCGGGGTGGCATTGCATCGATGCCTTCGCGGGCACCGGCGCGCTCGGCCTGGAAGCCGCGTCGCGCGGCGCCGCGAGCGTGCTGCTCTGCGAACAGGACGCCGCGCTGGCGGCCCAACTGCAGGCCGCCAAGGCCAAGCTTTCGGCCGAGGCCGTGCGCATCGAGCGCGGCAGCGGGCTCACCGCGCTCGAGCGCGCCCCGGCGGGCAGCCTGGATGCGGTCTTTCTCGATCCGCCCTTCGAGAGCATCGTCCTCTACGAACCCGCGCTGCGGGCCGCCGCGCGCGCCATGAAAAGCGGGGGCGCCGTCTACCTGGAGGCACCGCGCCGCTGGAGCGACGAGGAGCTGGCCGCGCTCGGCCTTGTTGGTTTTCGTTACCTCAAGGCAGGGGCGGTGCACGCTCACTTGCTGCGGCAGGCCGCGAACGGGACTGCATAATCCGCCGAACAAGCCGCACCGGCTGCATGAGGAAGAAGCAACCATGGCCAGCAACGTGATCGCGGTTTATCCCGGCACTTTCGATCCCATCACCCTCGGCCACGAGGACGTGGTGCGGCGTGCAACCCAGCTCTTCTCCAAGGTCATCGTCGCGGTGGCGGCGGGCCATCACAAGAAGGCGCTGTTCAGCCTGCAGGAGCGCATCGAGATGGCGCGCGAGGCCGTGAAGCCCTACAGCGACCAGGTCACGGTCGAGAGCTTCTCGGGCCTGCTGCGCGACTTCGTGGTGGCGCGCGGCGGCAAGGCCATGGTGCGCGGCCTGCGCGCCGTGACCGACTTCGACTACGAATTCCAGCTCGCGGGCATGAACCGCTCGCTGATGCCCGACGTCGAAACCGTGTTCCTCACGCCCAGCGACAAGTACCAGTTCATCTCGAGCACCTTCGTGCGCGAGATCGCCATGCTCGGCGGCGAGGTCCACAAGTTCGTCTCGCCCGATGTGGAGAAGCAGCTCGCAGCCAAGGTGCGCAGCCTCGGTCGTGAGTAGCCGGCTCCCCTTGCCGCGCCTGCACCCGTTGGGCGATGCGGCGCTGCTTTGCGAGCTGGCGCCGCCCGCCACGCTGGCGCAGCAGCAGCAGATCTGGGCGCTGGGCGCCGAGGTACAGCAATGGGCCGGCGTGGGCGAGGTGCTGCCGGGCATGAACAACCTCACGCTGACCTTCGATCCGACCGCGATCGAGATCGAGGCGCTGATGGCGCGCGTGAACGAGGCCTGGCCGCGGCTGTCGGCCACGGCCATCGAAGGCCGGAGGGTGGAGATTCCGGTGGCCTATGGCGGCGAGCACGGCCCAGACCTGGCCGATGTCGCGGCGCACACCGGGCTCACGCCGGCCGAGGTGGTGCGGCGCCACAGCGCGGCCGACTACGTGGTCTACCTGCTGGGCTTCCTGCCCGGCTTCGCCTTCATGGGCGGGCTGCCGCCCGAGCTTGCCACGCCGCGCCGCGCCGAGCCGCGCACGGCGGTGCCTGCGCGCTCGGTCGGCATCGGCGGCGAGCAGACCGGCATCTATCCGCTGGTGTCGCCGGGCGGCTGGCAGCTGATCGGCCGCACCTCGCTCGAGCTCTTCGATCCATCGGCCGAGCCGCCCACCCTGCTGCGTCCGGGCGACCACGTGCGCTTCGTCGTCGAAAGCGTGCAGACATGATGCTGGTGCACAAGCCCGGCATGCTGGCCTCGGTGCAGGACCTGGGGCGGCATGGGCACCGCCAGCTCGGCATCTGCCCCGGCGGCGCGCTCGACGTGCTGGCGCTCACACTGGCGAACCGGCTGGTCGGCAATGCCGACGGTGCAGCCGGCCTCGAAATCACCATGGGCGGCTGCGAGACCCGCTTCGAGACCGCCACGCGCATCGCGCTGGTGGGCGACGGCTTCGGCGCCCGGCTCGACGGCGCGCCGCTCTGGCCCTGCTGGAGCGTGCCTGTCGCGGCGGGGCAAACGCTCAAGCTCGCGGGCGCCAACGTGGCTGGCGCCAAGAAGGCCGGTTTGCGCAGCTGGCTCGCGGTGGCGGGCGGCATCGACGTGCCGCCGGTGCTCGGCTCGCGCAGCACCGACCTCAAGGCCGGCTTCGGCGGCCACCAGGGACGCGCATTGCGCAAGGGCGACCGGCTTTCGCTGGGCGCCATGCCGCTGGATGCTGCCCGGCTCGCGCGGCGCCCGTTCGGCCTGCGCGGTCCGGACTGGGGCCCCGAGGAAAGCGATTCGGCCATCGCCCTGCGCGTCTTGCCCGGCCCCGAGTTCGACCAGTTCACCGTGGCCTCGCAGGCGCTACTGTGGAGCGAGCGCTGGCGCATCACCGCGCAGAGCAACCGCATGGGAAGCCGGCTCGCGGGCGCCGAACTCAAGCGCCGGCGCAGCGCCGACATGCTCTCGTCGGGCGTCATTCCCGGCACGATCCAGGTGCCGCCCTCGGGCCAGCCGATCATCCTGATGGGCGACGCGCAGACCACCGGCGGCTATCCGCGCATCGGCGTGGTGATCCGCGCCGACCTGTGGAAGCTCGCGCAGGCGCCGCTGGACGGCCGGCTGCGGCTGGTGCAGGTCGACATGGCCGCGGCGCTCGAGGCCTGGGCCGGGCAGCAGCGCTATCTTGCGCAGGTCGCGCAAGGGCTGGCGGCAGCGGGCTGGACGAGACCGGCATAGACTGTGCGAGCAGCGCAGGCGCGCCGGCTGGCCCGGCGTGCCGGCCCGTCTTGAAGAAGGAACCCACCCCATGCAAATCGACCTGAATGCCGACCTCGGCGAAGGCGCCGGCAGCGACGAAGCGCTGCTCGGCCTCGTGAGCTCGGCCAACATCGCCTGCGGCTGGCATGCGGGCGACGCCAAGACCATGCGGCAGTGCGTGCGCTGGGCCATCGCGCACGGCGTGGCCATCGGCGCCCATCCGAGCTTTCCGGACCGCGAGAATTTCGGCCGCAGCACCATGCACCTGCCGCCCGACGAGATCGTGGCCAACGTGCTCTACCAGGTCGGCGCATTGGCCGCGATCGCCAAGGCCGAGGGCGGCCAGCTCTCGCACGTGAAGGCGCACGGCCAGCTCTACAACCAGGCCGTGAAGGAGCCCGAACTCGCCGACGCGCTCTGCGAAGCGGTGCGGCGCTTCGATCCCTCGCTCCGGTTCTTCGGCCTTGCGGGCAGCGGCATGATCGACGCCGCGCGCCGTGCCGGCCTCACGCCGGTCGAAGAGGTTTTTGCCGACCGCGGCTACATGCCCGACGGCAGCCTGGTGCCGCGCAGCCAGCCCGGCGCGCTGATCGAGGACGAGGAGCAGTCCCTCGCCCAGACGCTCTCGCTGGTGCGCGACCGCAAGGTCAAGGCGATCGACGGCAGCATCGTGCCGGTCAATGCCCAGACCGTGTGCCTGCATGGCGATGGCGCCCACGCGCTGGCCTTTGCGCGCCGCATTCGCGAGCGCCTGCAGCAAGAGGGCATCGCGGTTCGCGCGATGGCCTGATTCAAGCCATGGCGCAGCGAACCAACGTGCTTCTGACCGGCTTCGATCCGTTCGACCGCGAAGCGCTCAACCCGTCATGGGAGGCCGTGCGCGCGCTCGATGGCTGGCAGTGCGGCCGTGCCACCGTGCGTGCGCGCCAGATGCCCTGCGTGTTCGGCCGCGTATTTCTCGACGCTGCCCATCAAAGCCATGGTGCGCGACCTGCGTGCGGCAGGCATTCCGGCGTCGGTCTCGAACACGGCCGGGACTTTTGTCTGCAACCACATCTTCTACGGCCTGATGCACCGCATCGCCACGCATCCGGCGGCGGGGCTGCGCGGCGGCTTCATCCACAT
The DNA here is from genome assembly GCF_056398445.1 of Variovorax sp. 01T439_2. Classification (NCBI taxonomy): domain Bacteria; kingdom Pseudomonadati; phylum Pseudomonadota; class Betaproteobacteria; order Burkholderiales; family Comamonadaceae; genus Variovorax; species Variovorax sp. 01T439_2. The sequence continues at coordinate 3,693 of NZ_JBFTPJ010000315.1, read as the reverse complement.
TCCCTACCTGCCCGAGCAGGCGGCGCGTTTTCCCGGCGCGCCGAGCATGTCGCTGGCCACCATGGTCGAGGCGCTGCGCATCGCGGTGGCGACCGCGCTGGCTGTTGAAAAGGACGTGGCCGAAACCGGCGGTCAGCTCCACTGAGCGAGCCAGCCGAGCAGCGCCGCATTCACGGAAGCGGGCTGCTCCATCGTCAGCATGTGGCCGCATTGCGGCACCCACACCACTTCGGCATGCGGCACCAGCGCCGCGATCTCGCGCGTGCAGTCGGGCGGGGTCAGCCGGTCCGTGTCGCCGCACACCAGCAGCACCGGCGCACGCAGCGAAGGCAGGTGGGTGCGCGCGTCGGGGCGCCGCATCACCGCGCGGTTCTGGGTGATGAGCTGCTGCGTGCCGGCGTCCAGCACGATCTCGACATAGCGCTGCACCAGCGCCTCGTCGGCGGCCTGCGCGGGGTGGAAGGCGAACACCACGTTCGGCTCGATCACGTCGCGCAGCTCGCCGCGCTCGAACAGTTCGATCGCGCTTTCGCGCAGCTCGTACATCTCGGGCGCCTCGGGCCGTGCGTTGGTGCCCAGCAGCGCGAGCCCCGCGATGCGTTCGGGCGCCTGCCGCGCAGCTTCCATCGCCACCATGCCGCCCATCGACGCGCCGCAGAGCAGGAGCGGGCCGGGGTTCTCGCGCAGCACGGCCGCGGCCATGGCTTCGATGGTGTCGTGCCGCATGTGGGCATCGGTCACGCGCGTTTCGAACAGGGGCTCGAGCGCGGGAAGCTGGGCCTCCCAGATGCGCTCGTCGCAGGCAAGGCCGGGCAGCAGGACAAGGTGGGGCATGACCGGATTTTGCGCCATCGCCCGCGCAGGCGAGCGCGGTGCCGTTCGAGCTGCAGGTGGCGGCGCTGCAACAGATGCCGCCACCCAGGTCCCGAGCGTCACGCACGCAGTGGAGAATGGGCGTCCATGCCCACGCCTTCACCCGACTCCGCGACCGAACTCATCCTGATCCGCCACGGCGAAACCGCCTGGAACCGCGAGCTGCGCTTCCAGGGGCATGCCGACGTGCCGCTCAACGACATCGGCCACGAGCAGGCGCGCCGCCTCGGCCTGCGCCTGGCGGGCGACACCGCGCAGCACATCATCAGCAGCGACCTCATGCGCGCGCAGCAGACCGCCGCGCCGGCCGCGCAGCAGCTGTCGCTGCCGGTGGTCACGTCGGTGGGCTTGCGCGAGCAGTATTTCGGCATTGTCGAAGGCATGCGGGCCGACGAGATCCAGGCACTGCATCCGCGGGCCTGGGAGCAATGGCTGGAGTTCCGTGAGGACCACGCCATGCCCGAAGGCGAAACGGCGCGCGAATTCCACACGCGCATCGTCGCGGCCATCGGCGCGCTGGCGGCTGCGCACCGGGGGCAGCGGCTGGTGGTCGTCACGCACGGCGGCGTGCTCGACATGGTGTGGCGCACCGCGCGCGGGCTCAGCCTCAGCGGGCCGCGCCAGAGCGACATTCCCAATGCGGGCTTCAACCGCATCCGCATTGCCGATCCCGCCGTGCCCGACGTGATCGAGATCGTCGACTGGGCCGACACGCGGCACCTGGCCGACCTGCCGCCGCAGCCGACCTACGACCAGCGGCGGCATCTGAAGAAGAGCTGAGCCGCGTCAGGTGCAGCTGCCGGCCTTCGGCGTGCGCAGCAGCGGCTGGCCCGCGCCCACGCCCGTGGGCTTGCCGGCATCCACCGCGAGGCGGCCGTTCACCAGTACCGTGACCACGCCCTCCGACAGCAGCGTCGGCTGCGTGTAGGTGGCCTTGGCGGCATAGCGCGCGGGGTCGAACACGACCACGTCGGCGTAGTAGCCCGGCCGCAGGTGCCCGCGCTGTTCCAGCCCCAGCGTGTCCGCGGTCAGCGACGAGCTGCTGCGGATGAACTGGCCCAGCGAGATCGTGTGCTCCTTCACCACGTACTGGTCGTACTTGCGCGCGAAGGTGCCGTAGGCGCGCGGATGGCCCAGCGAGGAATCGGAGGAGGTCATGACCCATGGCCGCTTCATGAACGCGCGCACGTCGTCGTCGCTCTGGTTGAAGGAGGCGATCATCAGGTCGCCGTCCCGCAGCACGGCGATGGCGGCATCCACCGGGTCGGCCCCCGAGGCCTTGGCCACGTCGGCCAGCGTCTTGCCCACATACTTGGTGCTGCCGGCCGAAAACAGGATGGTCTCCGGACCGCCGCGCAGGCGCAGGTTCTCGCGCATGCCGGTGCGCAGGCGCTCCTGGACGGCCGGGTCATCGAAGCGCTTGAGCATCGCCTCGCGCCCGCCGTCGACCGCCCAGGGCGGCACGAGCGCGGCCGAGAAACGCGTGCTCGATGCCGTCCACGGGTAGTGGTCGGCCGTGATGTCGAGGCCGGCGGCACGCTCCTTCTCGATGCGGCGGATGATGTCGCCGCTCTGGCCCTGCACGTCCACGCCCAGTGCCTTGATGTGCGCCACATGCACCGGCAGGCGGGCTTCGCGGCCGATGCGGATCACTTCCTCGATGGAACCCTTGAGCCCGATGTTGTACATCGACTCGTCGCGGATGTGGCTGTCGTAGAGGCCGCCGTGGCGGGCCGCGACCTTCGCGAGCTCGATCACTTCCTCGGTCTTCGAGAAATTCTGCGGCGGATAGAAAAGCCCGGTCGAAAGCCCCAGCGCGCCGTCGCACATGGCGCGGCTCACGTGCCGGCGCATGGCGTCGAGCTGCTCGGGCGTCGGCGTGCGATTGGCTTCGCCGAGCTGGTCGATGCGCACGGGGCCGAAGCCCACGTACATGGCGACGTTGGTTCCAACGGGCGCCGATCGCAGGCGCTGCGTCTGCGCGGCAATGTCGAAGCCGCCGAAGCCGTCATTGCCGATGACCGCGGTGGTCACGCCCTGGGTGAGAAAGGGAATGTTCAGGCGCTTGCGCGGATCGGTGGAATGCAGGTCGGCATCGGCGTGGGTGTGGGCATCGATGAAGCCCGGTGCCACGACGAGGCCGGCCGCGTCGATGGTTCGCCGCGCGCTGAACTGCGGCGGCGCCTTCCGGCCCGCGAAGACGATGCGGTCGCCCACGATGCCGACATCGCCCACCACGGGCTGGTCCGAATCGCCCGTGTAGACGGTGCCGCCGCGCAGCAGCAGGTCGAGTTCGACGGGGGCATCGGTCGCAGCTGGGGCTGCGGACGAGAGGCCTGCCAAGGCCGCGGAGATGGCGAGCACGACAACTGGTTTCTGCATGGGAAAGGAACCGGAGCGATGTGGAGCGGGCAGTTTAGAAGTCGCCCCCGCGTGTCCGTTAATTCCTTTTGCGCCAACTCCCATGACCGGAAGGCATGGCCTTTCTCAAGGACGGGAGGCGAGCTGCCCGAGGCCGAGCCGCGCATAAACCTCGCCGGCCTGGCGCCGCAGGCGCAGCGATTCGGGCTGGCCGTTGAGCTGCTGCTGCAGGATGCCCTGGGCACCCGCGAGCGCGGCCTGGCTGCCGGTGCGCACGAGCGCATCGAGGTACACCTGCTCGAACAGGTCGCGCTGCGCATGGCTGCCGCCGATCTCGAGCATGCGCGGAAGGGCGCTGCCGAGTCCTTCGATGGCGGCGGCGAAATCGCCGCGCGCATGGGCAACGAGCCCGCGCGCGGCCGGCACGCACACGCTCTGCCAGGCGGCGCGCGTGGAGAC
>NZ_JBFTPJ010000314.1:0-5873 GCF_056398445.1 Variovorax sp. 01T439_2 | reverse complement strand
GCGGAGGCCTTTGTGCGCCCGGCCTGCTGCACCGCGAGTGCGAGCGCGCCCGCCACCACGCCCCAGAAGGCCGAGCCGATGCCCGCGATGGCCACGCCCGAGAGCGTCACCAGGAAGGTGATGACCGCGGCCTCGCGGTGCGGCTCGTCGCGCACCGCGGCGGCCAGCCCGCTGCCGATGGTGCCCAGCAGCGCCAGGCCGGCAATGGCGGCGACCAGTTCCTTCGGAAAGGCCGTGAGCAGCCCGGTGACCGCCGCGCCGAAGAAGGCGATCACCACATAGAGCGCGCCGCAGCTCACCGCGGCCGTGTATCGGCGCGCCGGGTCTTCGTGCGCCTCGCGGCCCATGCAGATGGCGGCGGTGATCGCGCCCAGGTTCAGGGCAAAGGCACCGAAGGGCGCGAGCACCAGCGTGGCGAGGCCGGTTGCCGTGATGATCTTGCTGATCGGCAGGTCGCCGTAGCCTGCGGCGCGGATGGTCGCCACGCCCGGCAGGTTCTGCGAGGCCATGGTGACGATGAAGAGCGGCAGCGCCAGGCTCACGATGGCCTGCCAGCTGAACACCGGCATGGTGAACACCGGCCAGGTGAGCGAGAACTGCACCGCGGACACGCTCATCTCGCCGCGCGCGGCCGCAAAGGCAACGGCCGCCAGCAGCGTGAGCGGCACCGCATAGCGCGGCAGCAGGCGCCTGGCCACCAGGTAGGTGCCGAGCATCAGCAGCACCAGCGGCAGCGCGGTTCTCGCGGCGATGAAGGCGTCGAGCCCGAAGCGCGCGAGCACCCCGGCCAGCAGCGCGGCGGCAATGGCCATCGGGATCCGGTTCATCACGCGCTCGAACCATCCCGTGGCGCCCGCCAGCACGACCAGCACCGCGCAGGCGATGAAGGCGCCGACCGCCTCGCCCATGCCATAGCTGCCGGCCGCCACGGCGAGCACCGCGGCGCCCGGCGTGCTCCAGGCGATCATCACCGGCTTGCGCCACCACAGCGACAGCACGATGGACGGCAGGCCCATGCCGATGCCCAGCGCCCACATCCACGAGGCCGCAAGCTCGGGCGTGGCGCCGAAGGCCTGCGCGGCCTGGAACACGATGGCCACCGAGCTCGTGAAGCCCACGAGCACCGCGACGAAGCCCGCAGTGAAGGCCGAGAGGCTCAGATCCTTGAAAAAACGCATCGGGCGATTGTGCCGGGGACGCCGCGGCGCCGCCCAGCCGACGGTTCCGCCGGCGCCCTCAAGGATTGTCGACAATTTCCATTAAGTTACGTCGACAATCGGCACGAGAATTGCTGCAGTACTGCCGTGCTTTCCGCCATGCGCCGCCATGGCCCCCACGCTGGAGAACCCATGAACACGCCTGCTTCGCCCGATGCCCCCCCATCGCCGCATCCTTCCACGCCCGCCGAGGTGGTCGACGAATTYCTTCGCCTCGTGATGATTCCCGACCCGCAATCGGCGTCGCGCTTCACCGCGCCCGACATCCGCATCCGCTTCACCGGCAACCGCGAGATGCAGACACCCGGCGACACCTCGGCCTTCAATGCGAAGCGCTACGCCTGGGTGAAGAAGAAGATCGAGCGCACCGAAGTGGTGGCCGGCGGCACGCCCGAGGAAACCGTGGTCTACAGCCTCGGCACGCTCTACGGCGCCTGGCCCGACGGCACTGCCTTCGAAGGCAACCGCTATGTCGACCGCTACGTGGTGCGCCACGGCCTCATCAGCCGCATGGACGTGTGGAACGACAGCGCCGAATGGCTGCTGGTGCGCGCCGGGCTGGCGGTGCTGTGAGGCCGCGCGCATGACCGCACGCTGGCCCGAGCGGCTTCCCACGCACGGCCGCTTCGGCTACAGCGCGATCACGCGGCGGCCCGACTACGCCTGGCCGAACGGCGCGCGGCTGGCCGTGTACATCGGCTTCAACATCGAGCATTTCGCGTTCGGCGACGGGCTGGGCGCCTGCATCGGCCCGGCCTCGCCGCAGCCCGACGTGCTGAACCACGGCTGGCGCGAATACGGCAACCGCGTGGGCGCCTGGCGCTGCCTCGAGCTGTTCGATGCACTGGCGCTGCCGGCGGGCGCGCTTGTCAACACCGCTCTCTACGACCACTGCCCGGAACTGGTCGAGGCCTGCGTGGCGCGCGGCGACGAGCTGATCGGCCACGGCCACAGCAATGCGGAGCGGCAGGGCGCATGGGACGAGGCGCACGAACGCGCCTTGCTCTCGGGCTGCCGCGAGCGCATGCAGCGCGAAAGCGGCCAGGCGCCGGCCGGATGGCTGTCGCCATGGATCTCCGAAAGCGCCGTCACGCCCGACCTGCTGGCCGAGACCGGCTACGGCTACACGCTCAACTGGTGCCACGATGACCAGCCGGTGCGCATGCGCACGCGCGGCGGCGGCTCGATCTGGTCGGTGCCCTATCCGCAGGAGCTCAACGACATTCCGATGATCGTGGGCCGACTCATGGACGCCAGGGACTTCAGCGCGATGGTGGTCGACAACTTCGACGAGATGCGCGAGCAGTCGCGCGCGCAGCCGCTGGTGATGGGGCTCGCGCTGCATCCCTACATCGTGGGGCAGCCCTATCGGCTGCGCCACCTGCGCACCGCGCTCGCGCACCTGGCCCGCGCGCGCGACCGCGGCGACATCTGGTTCACCACGCCCGGGGCGATCGCATCGCACATGCAGCGGCTTGCGGCGGACCGGCCCGCGGACTTTGCATAAGCCCCGGCACGCGCCGCACGCGCTCGATAATGGGCCGGTTCCCCCATCGACTGCGCCATGCCCCGTTCTTCTTCGCCGCCCAAGCCCGCCACCGCGCCGCGATCCACCCGGCGCAAGCTGCCGCCCACCGACGGCGCCGCGGCGAAGAATGACGACCACGGCGACATCGAGGAACGCATCTACCGCTCGGTCTTCGAAGGCGTGACCAGCCAGCGCCTCGCGCCCGGCACCAAGCTGCCGGAGGCGTCGCTCTGCGATCTGTTCGGCGTGAGCCGCGCGCTGGTGCGCAAGGTGCTGCAGCGGCTCGCGCACGACCACATCGTGGAGCTGCGGCCGAACCGCGGCGCCATCGTCGCTATGCCCTCGCCCGAGGAGACGCGGCAGATCTTCGAGGCGCGCCGCGCGCTCGAGGCCGCGCTGGTGCGCATGGCGGTGCGCAATGCCACGCGTGCCGAAGTCGCCGAGCTGCGGCGCCACCTGAAGCAGGAGCATGCGGCGATGCACCGCTATGCGCAGCCCGAGTGGGCGCGCCTGGCCAGCACCTTTCACCTGCGTGTGGCGAAGCTCGCGCGCAACCCGATCCTGGAGCGCTACCTGAGCGAGCTCATGTCGCGCTGCTCGCTGATCGTGGCGCTCTACGAGCCGCCCGGCAATGCATCGTGCGAACACGGCGAGCATGCGGACGTGGTCGATGCCATTGCGCGCGGCGATGCGGACGAGGCCGTGCGCCTGATGGAAGCGCACCTCCTGGTGCTCGAGAAGAACATCGCGCTCGACCGGCCCGCTTCCGGGCGCAGCCTGGGCCAGATGCTGGGACTGGGCTGAGCGGCGGCGGGCGGCCTGCCGCGGCAGGGCCCGTCGCCATCCTCATCAGATCTCGATCTTCGAGCCCAGCTCGACCACCGCGTTGTTCGGCAGCCCCAGGAATGCGGCGGCGCCGCTCGCGTTGTGGTGCATCTGCGCGAACAGCTTCTCGCGCCACGGCGCCATGCCGCTGCCCAGCGTGGGAATGACGACGTCGCGCGAGAGGAAGTAGCTCGTCGTCATGGGCTCGAGCTGGCAGCCGCGCATGCGCGCGTTGTCGAGCGCGCGCGGCAGGTCGATGTCGTTCTTGAAGCCGTAGTGCACGGTGACCTGCCAGCAGTGATGGCCGAGCGCCTCGATCTCGATGCGCTTGTCCATCGGTATCCAGGGCACTTCGTGGTTGCGCACGGTCACGAACATGTTCTGCTCGTGCAGCACCTTGTTGTGCTTGAGGTTGTGCAGCAGCGCATTGGGCACCACGCCGGGTTCGGCGGTGAGGAACACCGCGGTGCCGTCCACGCGCGCGGGCGGGCTCTCGAACACCGAATCGAGAAAGGCCTTCAGCTCGATGGCGTCGGCGCGCTGCACCTCGCCCATCAGCCGGCGGCCTTCCTTCCAGGTGATCATCAGCGTGAACACGGCGCCGCCGATCACCAGCGGGAACCAGCCGCCCTCGAACAGCTTGAGCAGGTTCGAGGCGAAGAACAGGAAGTCGACCACGAAGAACATCGCGGTCGATGCAATGCACAGCGCCAGCGGCAGCTTCCAGGCGTAGCGGATCACGAAGAAGGTCAGGATCGTGGTGATCAGCATGTCGGTGGTCACGGCGATGCCATAGGCCGCGGCCAGGCTGCTCGACGAGCGGAACATGACCACCGCCAGCACGATGGCCACGAACAGCCCCCAGTTGACCAGCGGAATGTAGATCTGCCCCGCCGTGCGCACGCTCGTGTGCTCGATGTTCAGGCGCGGCAGGTAGCCCAGCTGGATGACCTGGCGCGTGACGCTGAAGGCACCCGTGATGAGCGCCTGCGACGCGATGACGGTGGCCGCCGTGGCCAGCAGCACCAGCGGAACGAGCGCCCATTCGGGCGCCATCATGAAGAAGGGGTTCTTCACGGCCTCGGGGTTCGCCAGCAGCAGCGCGCCCTGGCCGAAGTAGTTGAGCGTGAGCGCCGGCATCACGACCGTGAACCAGGCCACGCGGATCGGCCGCTTGCCGAAGTGGCCCAGGTCGGCGTAGAGCGCCTCGGCGCCCGTCACGCACAGCACCGTGGCGCCCAGCAGGATGAAGCTGGTGCCCGGGTTGTCCCACATGAACTTCAGCGCGAACCAGGGGTTCAGAGACTTGAGGATTTCAGGGTGGTGCAGGATCTGCGACACGCCGAGCACCGCAATGGCCAGGAACCACGCGAGCGTGATGGGCCCGAAGAACTTGCCGATGCCCGCCGTGCCGCGCTTTTGCACCACGAAGAGGCCGAACAGCACCACCAGCGTGACCGGCAGCACATAGTGCTTGAAGTGGGGCGACACCACTTCGAGGCCCTCGACCGCCGAAAGCACCGAGATGGCCGGCGTGATGACGCCGTCGCCATAGAAGAGCGAGGTGCCGAAGATGCCCACCAGCAGCAGCACGTGGCGCAGCCTGGGCTTGTCGGCCACCGCGCGCGAGGCCAGCGCCAGCATGGCGACCAGGCCGCCCTCGCCTTCGTTGTCGGCGCGCAGCACCAGCACCACGTACTTGATCGACACGATGACGGTGAGCGTCCAGAAGAACATCGACAGGATGCCGTAGACGTTTTCGACAGTGAACGGCAGGTGGCCGTGGCCGAACACTTCCTTGACTGCATACAGCACGCTGGTGCCGATGTCGCCATAGACGACACCGATGGCGCCGATGATCAAGGCGGCGGCGGAAGTGGATTTGGGAGGTGACACGAAGTCGATGGGAAAAAGGGAGGCTGCCCGCGCGTAACCAGACGTCACACGCACCGAGATGCTGCCGCGGTGGAATTTCCAGCCGCCGCGCGCACCCCTCCGCCCTTTTGTTTCCTTTGCTGTGGGGCCGCTATTTTGCCGCCGACCGGGGCCCGCGCAAGCCGCCCCGGAAAATCATTCGTAGATTTCGGCGTCCGGATCGGTGGCTTCCATCTCGTAGCTCGCGGCCACCATGGCCAGGCGGCCCACCACGCCATACATGTAGAAGCGGTTCGGGGCGCTCGCGCCGGGCTTGGCGCCGGGCTGCGGCAGGTGCGCGCTTTCGGAGAACGCCAGCGGCACGAAGCTCGCGCCCGGGAGCTTGAGGTTCTCGTCGGGCGCACGCTCGGCATGCACGCGGTAGAAGC
>NZ_JBFTPJ010000313.1:0-5880 GCF_056398445.1 Variovorax sp. 01T439_2 | reverse complement strand
GCATGAGCCGGTCAAGAAGGTCAAGGCATCTGGCAGCGCGGGTGAGTTGAAGGGCGCCATCGAGGTTGAGTTGGGCGACGCGAAAAAGGAAGCCACTGAACTCGCCCTGCGTATCGAAGAACTCGTTGTCAAGCTCGTTTCCAAGAAGAAGCTTCTGCTCTTGGTCGATGAAGCTCAGGAACTCGCACGAAACAAAGAGAATGAGCTGATGGCAATGGCACTGCGCACCGCCATCACCAAGAACAGCGACAAGCTGCGAGTCGTATTCACCGGCTCATCGCGCACGCAGCTCGCCAACGTCTTCTCCAACAGCACCGCGCCACTCTTCTCGGTGGGCGCCACTGTTCAAGAGTTCCCGCTGCTTGGCAGAGAACTGGTCGAATTCGTCGCAAAGAAGTTCCAGGTCGCCAGCGGGCGAACCCTGGACGTCGCCGCAGGATGGACGGCCTTCCAAGAATTCCACCAGCAGCCCGAGCCATTTCTCTCGGTGGTCGTGGCCATGCTCATGGACCCGTCGCTCACCTTCGAGCGCGCAGTGGCAACCGAAAAGGCAGAGCAGGACAAGGAGGAAAACCACGAAGGAACCTGGGCGTCGCTCGATGCGATGCAGCGCCAGCTCCTTTTGCTCTTCGTCAACGACCCGCATGCCAAACCATTCGGAAAGGCCGCGCTTGCGAAGCTTGCCAAAGCTCTCGGCGTTCCTTCGCTCGCGCCGTCCGACGTGCAGTATTCGCTCAACAACTTGAAGTCCAAGACCATCATCTCGAAGGCGCCAGGCGGTGTGCATACGTTCGAAAGCGCGGCGTTCGAGCGCTGGGTTAGGACATTGGCGCCCGTTAGTCCCTAACCCGAGTGCGAGGGCAGCTTGATCTGCCATACCGATCGCCGGTGCGTCGCGGCCAGCAAGCTGACACTTAGCGCTTCTCGCTTCGAAGCGCATCAGCCACGTAGTCGACGAAGGCACGCACCTTCAGCGGCAGCACGCGGCTTTGCCGGAACACGGCGAAGACGCCGTTGGAAAAAGCCCGCACCGCAAAGCGGTAGTTGGGCAAGAGCCGCACCAGCGTGCCGGCCTGCAGGTCGCCGCGCACGGTGGCTTCCGACAGCAGCGCCACGCCCATGCCGCCGATCGCGGCCAGGCGCAGCAGCTCGCCGTTGTTGGCGCTCAGCACGCCCTGGATCACCAGCTCCTGCTGCTCGCCCGCCTCGTCGATGTACTTCCAGGTGATGATCTCGCGCTCGCGCCGGTAGGTGAGGCAGCGCACCTGGGGCAGGTCGCTCGGATGCCGGATGCGCGAGTAGGTCTTCACGAAGGCCGGGCTGGCCACCAGCACCTCGTCGCTCGACAGCAGCCGCTTGATGACGAAGCCCGAATCGGTGGATTCGCCGGTGCGGATGTCGACGTCGAAGTCGTGCTCCACCAGGTTGACCGGATGCTCGGAGAGCTCGAGCTCGACGCGGATGTCCGGATACAGCTCCGCGAAGCGCGGCAGCAGCGGCGCCAGCACGCGCAGGCCGATGTGGGTGCGCGAATGCACGCGCAGCCGGCCCTCGGGCCGCTGGCGCGCGTTGTGCACCACCTGCTCGGCCTCGCTCATGAGTTCCAGCACCGCCTCGGCCCGCTCCAGGAAGGCTTGGCCCGCCTCGGTCACCTTGAGGTTGCGGCTGGTGCGGTCCACCAGCTGCACGCCCAGTTCCTCTTCCAGCGCGCTGATGCGCCGCGAGATGGTGGCCGGCGACAGGCTGAGGCTGCGGGCCGCCGCCGAGAGGCTGCCCTTCTTCTGGGTGGCCACGAAGATGCGCAGCGAATCGAGCGCCTTCATTTCGAAAGACGCAAAGAAGGTGTGCGTTCGCTGGTGATCCGCAGGGCCCCCGAGTTCCTACGATGGACCTCAATCAAAACCAGCCAACCAGGAGTCACAGCGATGGATTTCGGAATCTTCATTCTGATGCAGCAGCGGAACAAGCACAAAACCTCCCACCAGATCCTGCGCGACGCCGTCGAGCAGACTCGCCTGGCGGACGAACTGGGTTTTGGTGCCGCATGGTACGCCGAGCACCACTTCAGCAACTACGGCCTGTGCTCCTCGCCGCTGACCATGATCGCGCACTGCGCCGCGGTTACCCGCAACATCCGGCTGGGCACCGGCATCGTGGTCGCGCCGCTGTACACGCCGGCGCGGCTGATCGCGGACGTGGCGATGGTCGACCAGCTGTCCGACGGCCGGCTGAACCTCGGCATCGGCTCGGGCTACCAGCACTTCGAATTCGAGCGCTTCGGCGTGTCGCTCGAATCCGCCAAAGGCCGCACCTTCGAGATGCTCGACATGCTGGAGGCCGGCCTCACGCAGCCCAAGTTCAGCTACGAGGGCGAGTACTACCGCCAGCCGATGAGCGCCATCAGCCAGCGCGCGGTGCAGCGACCCACGCCGCCGATGTGGATCACCAGCGTCGACCCGGCCTTCCTGTCGCGCGCCGTGAAGTCCGGCCACCATGTGTTCGTCTCGGGCGGCGACGGCGGGCTGGAGAAGCTGGCCGCCACCCGCGCGCTGATCGACCAGGTGGCCGCGGCCGAGGGCAAGGACCCGGCCGGCGTGCAGGTCGGCCTGCTGCGCGCGGCCTACGCCAGCAACGACAAGGACGAGGTGGAGCGCTACCTGGAGTGCGCGCGCTACCAGCGCCGCATTGCCGTGAGCCTGAAGCGCCGCACCGCGCAGATCGCCGACGACTACCAGGTCGAGGAAGGCATCGTCGAGGGCGAGCCGAGCCTGGACGAGATGCGCGCGCTGCTGCCCGTGGGCAGCGTCGACACGGTGATCGAGCGCGTGGTCAACGAGATCCGCACGCTCAAGCCGGTGCACTACTGCTTCCAGACGCAGATGGGCGACTTCGACCACAAGACGATGCTGCGCCAGCTCGAGACCTGGGGCAAGGTCATCATCCCGGCGGTGCAGCAGGAGATCGCCAACGATCCACCGCACCGTCCCGCGGCGCGGCCCGAACTCGCCGCGGCCTGAGCCCGGCCGCCAGGAGACCGACGCCATGTCCGAAGCCGCCGAAGGGATCCGCCCCGCCATCGAGCCCGCGCAGCTGCGCCAGCTGCTCGGATGCTTTCCGACCGGCGTGGCCGTCATCACCACCTGCACGCCGGACCGCCAGCCGGCGGGCCTCACCTGCAATTCGTTCAGCTCGGTGTCGCTCGACCCGCCACTCGTGCTGTTCAGCCTGCGCAATGCGAGCCGGCTGCTGCCGACCTTCCAGGCCGCCGACGGCTTCGTCATCAACATCCTCTCGCAGCAGCAGGACGCGCTGTCGGGCCGCTTTGCCTCCAGCAAGATCGAGGACAAGTTCGATGGCGTGGCCTGGCGCGCGGGCCGGCTCGGCATGCCGCTGATCGACGATTGCCTGGCCAGCTTCGAATGCCGCATGCATGCCGCCCACGAGGCCGGTGACCACACCATCTTCATCGGCGAGGTCCGGCACCTGGGCGCCGGCGTGCCCGACCAGGCGCTGGTGTTCTACAAGGGCGCCTACATGATGCTGGCCGAGTCGCTGCGCAAGCTGGTCGTGGAAGGGCGGCTCGGAGACGCCGACATCGACGAGGCCTACCGCACGCTCTACGGCACCCTGCTGCGGCTGGCGAGCGAGCGCGCCACCGAGACCGAGCTGGACGCGGTGCACCAAGCCGCCGACGCCATCGAGGGGCACCCCGACGACGCACCGCTGAAGGAGCGCATCGCCTCGGCGAGCGCCTTCTTCTCGTCGATCGCGGCCGCCGGCCACAACGAGGCGCTGACGCTGATGGCGCAGACCATGACCAGCGTGCTGCGCGAACGCATGACGCACGTGCTCTCGGTGCGTCCGCGGCCGGATCTCTTTCCGCTGCGCCGCAAGGTCGCGCACGCGCTGCGCCGGCGCGACCCCGAGGGCGCCGCCGCCGCGCTGGACGAACTGATCACGCAGCTGCGCAAGGGCTGAGCCCTTTTCCAATTTCCAACAGGAGACAAGATGTCCATCGACTACGCCGGCTTCCGGCGCGAACTCGAAGCGTTCGCGCGCGACGCCTGCCTGCCCGAGATCCGCGCCGTGGTCGCGGCCGGCCAGAAGATCACCAAGCGCGAATACCAGGCTTGGCAGCAGATCCTGAATGCCCGCGGCTGGGGCGCGCCGAGCTGGCCACGCGAAGCGGGCGGCACCGGGTGGGACATCCGCCAGCGCCTGATCTTCGAGGAGGTGATGGCCGAGAACGACTGTCCGCCGCTCTACCACCATGGGCTGGGCCACATCGGCCCGGTGATCATCCGCTTCGGCACGCCCGAGCAGAAGGCCCGCTTCCTGCCGCGCATCCTCGACGRCTCCGACTGGTGGTGCCAGGGCTATTCGGAGCCCGGCTCGGGCTCCGACCTGGCCTCGCTGTCCACCAGCGCACGGCTGGAGGGCGGCGAGTGGATCGTCAACGGCCAGAAGATCTGGACCTCGCATGCCCACGAGGCCAGCATGATCTACATGCTGGTGCGCACTTCGAAGGAAGCGAAGAAGCAGGAAGGCATCTCGCTGCTGCTGGTGCCCATGGACACGCCGGGCATCACCGTGCGCCCGATCAAGACCATCGACGGCTGGCACCACCTGAATGAGGTCTTCTTCGACGAGGTGCGCGTGCGCGCCGACAACCTCGTCGGCGAGGTCGGCAAGGGCTGGACCTGCGCCAAGTTCCTGCTCGAGCGCGAGCGCCTGCCACCGGCCAACGTCGCGCGGCTGGAGCTCATGCGCCGGCAGGTCACGCGGCTGGTCGAGGATGCGAGCCGGGCCGCCGCGGGCCGGCGCGACTTCAGCGGCCTGCACCACAAGCTGCTGCTGTGCGAGGCCGACGTGAAGGGAGCCCGCGTGATGATGGCCGAGGCCACCGACGACCTGATCCACCAGCRTCCGCTGGGCGTGCAGCCTTCGGTCATCAAGATGACCTGCGCCGACGTGGCGCAGCGCCTGACGACCATTGCCCTCGATGCGGTCGGCCCCGACGCGGCGCACCGCTTCCTCGCCGAGGCCGGGGAGGACGTGCCCGACGCCACCTGGATCCAGAACTACATGTTCACGCGCGCCCGCACCATCGCCGGCGGCACCTCCGAGGTGCAGCGCAACGTGGTCGCCAACGAATTGCTGGGAGCCTGAGCCATGTCCACTTCATTTCCATCGCTCTTTCCCGGCATGCTGCTGGACGCAGCCAGCCGCTATGCCGAGGACCACATCGCGCAGCAGATCCAGGGCGACCCCGTGCGCGAGCTGGGCTGGACCGCGACCCTCGTGTCCGAGGAGGCCGGCGGCGTCGGCGGCAGCCTGAGCGACCTCGCTTCCATCGTCGAGGGGCTGGCCACGCACGGCCTGCAGCTGCCGGTGGTCGAGACCTGTGCCGTCGTGCCGCTGCTGCTGCAGGCGGCCGGCGCCGAGACGGCCCGTCGCTGGCTGGAGGCGGTGGCCGAGGGCAGCGCGCGGATCGCGCCGATGACCGCGCTGTCCGCCACGCCCGAGGACCCCGCCATCACGGCCCGGCACCTGGACATCGGCTACGCGCTGAGCGGCGCGGTGCAGGGCGTCGACCTGACGCTGCCCGCCACGCACTACCTCGTGCCCGCGCAGCTGGACGATGGCGACGAGGCGCTCTTCCTGGTCGATGCCGAGCGCATCGGCCCGCCGAAGGTCCGCTACCGGACGATGGAAGGCCGCCTGGGCGCCGACTTCGCGCTGGAACGGCTCGCGGTGCCCGAGGGCGCCTGCATCGCACGCGGCGCTGCCGTGCGCGCGGCGCGCGCCAAGGCGACCGACGCCGCCTTGCTGTTGACCGCCGCCGACACGGTGGCCGCGCTGGCCACGCTGATCCGCCAG
>NZ_JBFTPJ010000312.1:0-5889 GCF_056398445.1 Variovorax sp. 01T439_2 | reverse complement strand
TGATATGACTTGCGAATTCGAGCAGCGACTTCCTCTGTTGGGTGTTTAGCTGACCGAACCACAGGATGAGCTTGGCGAGCTCGTCATCCGCTGCGTAAAAGTAGGGGGCYGGRACGCCAAGCTCGTCTGCCAGCCGATGCGCRAAAGAAATGYTTGGCTCRTGGAYYCCGCTCTCGTASCGMGAAATGCGTGMRCTGGCRGTRCCWTCATCCAGTCCCGCCTTAACGCCAAGCTTGTCTTGYGGCAAACCTGCCGCCAATCTCGCAAGYCTCAAGCGWGCACCGAAGACAGAGCGAGGAGATGGGTTGGGAGGCACTCTACGATAGTCGTAAGTCCGACTTTTCGCGTATCTACGTTTTTCGTAGGACCAGGACCTGCGCGTTCCGCTTCAGGCAGGTCTCTGTATGCCCCATCGAGCAATTGCATCCCCTCCTACCTAGCGCCCGGCCTCTGCGACTTCCGGTCTCGGTGACGCGCGCCCCGCCGCGGCAACCATCACCTGTCGTGCGCAGCCTGTCCGCGGCGCGCATCGGGGCGCAGGTGCGGGCGCTGCGCATGGCGGCTGATGTATCCGGTGGGGCGCTGGCGAAGGCCTCGGGGATTTCGGCCTCGATGTTGTCACGCATCGAGCGGGGCCTGGTCTCGCCTTCGGTGGAGACCCTGGAGCGTCTCTCGAAAGGTTTGGGCGTGTCGGCGCCGCGCTTCTTCGGCGATCAGGCGCGGCGGACGGACTTCTGCCATGTGCGTGCGGGGCGGGGCGTTGTCGTCGATCGGATCGGTGCGGTCTCCGACTACCGCTACGAGTTGCTGGGCCACCTGCTGTCGGGCAACCTCTTCGTCGAGCCCTACCTGGTCACGCTGCTGCCCGGCGCCGATCCCTACGTGACCTTCCAGCATCCGGGCCTGAAGTTCCTGTACTTCCTGTCCGGGGAAGTCATGTACCGCTACGGTGGCAAGTCGGTGGCGGTGGGGGCGGGGGATTCGCTGCTGTTCGAAGCGACCGCGCTGCACGGCATCGAAGCGATTCAGAGCGGGCCGGTGTCGTACCTGTCGGTGGTTTTCACGCTGCGCGAGTAGGCTGTTTTTGGCGGCATTGCCGCGCAGCGGGGCAACGCATGCCCATTCGATGGTCCCCCCCCGAATTCTCTGCATGCCGAATTCGCCTCTCTGTCCATAGCGTTCTCTCGGTGTTCGGCATGCCGAGCTGGTCAATGCTCAGCAGGTAGGGCGGTATTGACGTCGCAAGCGATCATCTGCCTTCCATTCTGATGTCTGACGGTCAGTCGATCTGAATCTTGGCATCCTTCACGATGCGCTCGTAGGTGGCCGCTTCCTTGTCGATGTAAGCGGAAAATTCGGCCGGAGTACCCGGGGAGGGCACAAAGCCCTGCGGCCCGAGGCGTTCGGCCACGAACGCAGAGCGCATGGCCGTGGCAACCTCCGCCGAAAGCCGCTCAAGGATCGCTGCAGGCAGCTTGGGCGGCGCCCACAGCCCATACCAGGTGACCATTTCGAAGCCGGCAAAGCCGGATTCCGCGACCGTCGGCACATTGGGCATGGAGGGCAGGCGTTCGCGCGTGGTGACGGCGAGGGGCTTGAGCTTGCCAGCCGCGATGTTGGGAGCAGAAGACGGGATCGCGTCGATGATCACGCTGATCTGTCCTCCCAAGACATCGTTGAGTGCACTGCCCGTGCCCTTGTAGATGACGATGGGCACGTCGAGCTTGCCGTCTCGCTTGATTGCCTCCTGCGCCAGGTGCATCGGAGATCCGATGGCCGAAGTTCCAAACGCATACTTCGACGGCTCGCGGCGGGCCGCCGCGAGGAACTCTTGCAGATTCTTGCCCGGCACACCCGGGTTTGCCACGACCACCATCGGCACCGACCCCAGCAGAGAAATCGCCGTGAAATCGGTCTTCACGTTGTAGGGCGTCTTCTTCATGAGAAAAGGGCTTGCGACAAGCGTCGGCGATTGAAGCAGGAGCGTGTAGCCGTCGGGCGGTGCCTTGGAGGCGATGTCGCTTCCGATGGATCCGCTGGCACCAGGGCGGTTGTCCACGATGAACGGCTGGCCCATCTGGTCCCCCAGCTTCTGGGCCAGCACCCGGGCCACCAGATCGACCGTGCCGCCCGCCACGTACGGCACGATGATTTTCACGGGCCGCGAGGGATAGTTGTCCGCGATGGCCGGGATGCTTCCAGCACACAGCGCAGCGGTTGCGATCGCTCGCAGGAAGATTCTCTTGTTCATTGTTTGTCTCCGGATGATTTGAGGCTCGGCCTTGCGAGCGCCGTCTCAACAGCAATTCATCTTCAGCAAGCGAAGGGCGTTGCCGAAATAGATGCCATCCTGTACGTCCTGTGGAAGATCCAGTTCGTCGATCGCCTGGGGGATGGTCCTCAGGAACATCGGTCCCCCTTCCGGATCGAAGGGGCAATCGGTTGCAAAGACCACCTGCTTCGGATCGAAGAAGTCCAATCCGCAACGAATCCCCGACTTGCCGCCTGCCAACGCCGTGTCGACATAGAACATCTTGAAAAAATCGATGGGGCGCTTCTTCATGCGCTTGAGCAGCCCCTCGTAGTCTTCGCCCGATGTCCGGGAGCCGAACTGGTCGAGTCCCGGGCCGACGCGTCCGTCGAAGTACGGAATCATGGCGCCCATGTGGTGCGTGATGACTTTCAGCTCTGGAAGGCGTTCGAAGAAGCCCGAGAAAACCATGCGCGACATCGCCGCGCTCGTTTCATAGGGCCAACCGAAGGTCCACCAGATCTCGTACTTCGACTTCTCTTCGCTCGCATAGTCCGGCATGGACGCGCCGCGGGCCGGATGCATCCACACCGGAACGTCGTACGTCTTGCTGGCCGCCTCGAAGATGGGCCAGAACTCCGGATCGTCCAGCGGCCGTCCATTGACGTTGGTGAATACCTGGATGCCGCGTGCGCCGAGGACCGCGATGGCGCGCTCCATCTCCTCGAGCGCTGCCGGCACGTTGTTCATGGGAAGGGATGCGACAAACGCGGGGAACTTGTCCGGATGCGCATCGCGGATCTTTGCCATCTCGTCGTTCGCCAGGCGCGCCATCTCGGGCGAGGTCTGCGGTCCGGCGATCAGCTCGATGGGAGGATTGGAAAGCGTCAGGACTTGCTGATAGCCAGGAAAGTCCTCCATCATCTTCAGCCGCGCGTCGAGGTCATGGAGGACCGGAATGGTCAGCCATCGCTTGATCGCGCCTTGATCCTTGGCGATCTCGGCCATCCTGTCGAAGTAGGCCTTCGGCAGGATGTGTGCATAGCTGTCGATCTTTCGCATTCTTGCTTTCGTTGGTCGACGCCATGGGTCGGCATCAGGTTCTTCATGCGCTCGCGACAGCGGCACCGTCGGGCCGAGGATCGCGTGGAACTTGTCGCTTCAATTCACTATTGGTGAATTATGAAGTGAAAAAATGGACCCCACAAGGCCCCATGCGTCGTTGCGGCTAGCGCAGCGCGTAGGCGGTGACGACGTCAATGATGTGCAGCATCCGCTGGGTCAGCATCTTCTGGCTGCCGAGCTCGCAGCTGAAGCCGACAGAGAGCGTGTGGATGTTGGACAGGTAGAAGTAGGCGCAGCCCGCCATCGTGATGTACAGCTGCATGGGGTCGATGCCCGCGCGGAACACCCCGTCCTTCTGTCCCCGCTCGAGGATGTTCGCAAGGGTCTGCAAGAGCGGGGAATTCAACTCCTTGATGCGGGGCAGGGCGGCCAGGTGCTTCGCCTTGTGCAGGTTCTCGCTGTTCAGGAACGTGATGAACTCCGGGTGCGCGATGTAGTAGTCCCAGGTGAATTCGACGAGCCGGCGCAACGCAGCGAGCGGCGCCATGTCCTTGAGATCGAGGTAGAGCTGCGCGTCCCGGATCTCCTCGTACACGCTCTCGAGCACGGCGGAGAACAGTCCATCCTTGTCCTGGAAGTAGTAGTACACCAACCGCTTGTGCACGCCGGCCTCGGCTGCGATCCGCTCCAGCCGCGCGCCGCCGAGACCATGCACGGAGAACTCCTTTCTCGCCGCCTCGAGGATGGCCTTGCGTGAACGATCCGCATCGCGCGTCCGGGCTTCTGCTGTGCTCGCTGTCTTCATGGGCAATTCTTCGACGCGGCTCGCCGTTGCCGAGCCGCTAGGGTTAATGCGTAGGCAAGTATGGCTGACATGCAGGGCTTTCCGCTCCACAATTCACTAATTGTGAATTAAAGCAATGAAGCGGCGCACTCATTCATGTGGGTGGTCCATCCCGGTTCCGCCGCATTCCCATCAACCATCGAGGAGATCTCGTGAAGAAGAAAACCATCGCGGCCGTGGTTGTGCTGTCCTGCGCCGGTGCGGCCAGCGCGCAATCGTCCGTCACCTTGTTCGGAGCGCTCGATGCGGGTGTCAGCTACTACAGCACGACGAGTTCCTTCTACAACAACACCGGCCGCCTGCTCCTGCCAGGGGCCGACATCAAGCGCAGCCAGACCACGCTCTCCAACAGCGGCACCACGCCGAGCCGTCTGGGATTCCGCGGCACCGAGGACCTGGGCGGCGGCCTGGCCGCGAGCTTCTGGATGGAAGCCGGCCTGGCGAACGACTCGGGCACGGGTGCCGGGCCGGGCAGCGTCATCGTCTTCAATCGCCGCTCCACCGTGAGCCTTTCAGGTCCGTTCGGCGAGGTCCGCCTGGGCCGGGACTACACACCCACCTACTGGAACGACGCCGTCTTCAGCCCGTTCAGCACGCTGGGCGTGGGCACCAACGTGGTGTCGAGCGTCGGCAGCAACCTGCAGATCGCGAAGGGACCCGGCTCGGCGGTCTCGGCGACGGACAACTACATGCGCACCAGCAACAGCATCGGTTACTTCTTGCCGCCAGGGCTGGGCGGCTTCTATGGCCAGGTGCAGTACGCGCTGCACGAGAACGCAAGCCAGAGCAATGTGCCAGGCACGCCGAGCGCGAAAGGGCGTTTTGCCGGCGGCCGGCTGGGTTATGCCGCCGAAGCGCTCGACGTGGCACTGGCCTATGGCGAAAGCACCGCTGCGGATGCGACGGCACTGGACGCCGCGGGGGTGGCGACCGGCGCCCGGCTGCGCGAGAAGATCAAGACCCTCAGTCTCGGTGCCTCCTACAACTTCGGGGCTTTCAAGCTCTTCGGGGAACTGTCGCAGGTGCGCGATGTTTCCGTCTCGACGGTACCTGTGCCCGTCCTGGGCGCGCTCAGCACGCGCGAGACCGACAAGTACAAGGGCGGCCTGCTCGGCGTGACGGTGCCTGCGGGCGCCGGTCTGATCAAGGGCTCTTACTCCTGGGTGAAGTTCGACAATGACCTGGGGGCTGCTGCCAGCCCCTTTGCCGCCGACCGCGATGCCTCGGTTCGCAAGCTCGCCATCGGCTATGAGCACAACCTCTTGAAGCGCACCGCGCTGTACGCCACGGTGGCGCGCATCCGCATCAAGAACGGACAGAACAACCCGGCCATCATGGCTGCGAGTACCGGCGGCACGGCAGGCTATCTTTCCAGCGGTGCTGGTGTGTCGGGCTATGCGCCTCGCGGCGCGATGGGCTACGACTTCGGCATCAGGCACGTGTTCTAGGACAGGAGGAAAAGACTGCGCTGCGCATGAGGTGCCATTAGGAATCGCTGGTTGCATGCCGAGCCTGCATTGTGGGCTCGGTCAGGCTTCCCCAAGCATTGACCAACTGTTGGACGATTTCGGCGACTACCCTGCACGCAGGCGAAAGCTTCCCCTGCTTTGGGAACGCCAGCGTCACGTGACGAAAGAAATCAGGCTTTACGAGCTTGCTGGCTCGAAGGCGGCCCTGTTGAAGCTCCTCCGCAATCGAATACGGCCCCCATCATCGAATAGAGGTCTGT
>NZ_JBFTPJ010000311.1:0-5910 GCF_056398445.1 Variovorax sp. 01T439_2 | reverse complement strand
GTGAAGTACAGCGCGTCGACGTTCGGAATGTCGCGCAGCGGGCTGCGGGTGACGTCGCCGGCGCCCGGGCGCTCGACCTTGATCACGGCGGCGCCGACCCAGGCCAGCATCTGGGTGCAGGCCGGACCGGCCTGCACGTGCGTGAAGTCGATGATCTTGATGCCGTTGAGGGGTTTGTTGCTCATTTGAGGTTCTCCTTGAGGGTGCTGGGTTACTTCTTCTTCGCCGTGCTGGGGTTCAGACTGGTGATGCGGCCGCTTTCGGTGCCGGCGGTCTCGTCGATCACGGCATTGATGAGGGTCGGACGGCGCGAAGCCACGGCTTCGGCCAGCGCCTTCTGCAATTCGTCCGCAGTGGTGGCATTGACGCCCACGCCGCCGAAAGCTTCCATCAGCTTGTCGTAGCGCGCGTTCTTCACGAACACGGTGGGCGCCACGTCGGGCGTGCCGCTCGCGTTCACGTCGGTGCCGCGATAGACGCCGTTGTTGTTGAACACGACGATGCAAATGGGCAGGTTGTAGCGGCAGATGGTCTCCACCTCCATGCCGCTGAAGCCGAAGGCGCTATCGCCCTCGATGGCGATCACCGGCTTGTCGGTGACCACCGCGGCGGCCACGGCAAAGCCCATGCCGATGCCCATGATTCCCCAGGTGCCCACGTCCAGGCGCTTGCGCGGCTCGTACATGTCGACGATGCTGCGCGCGAAGTCCAGCGTGYTGGCGCCTTCGTTCACCACGATGGCGTCGGGCCGCGCCTTCACCTGGTCGCGGATCACGCTGAGCGCGCTGTGGAAGTTCATCGGCGAGGGCCGTGCGGCCAGCGTCACGGCCATCTTCGAGAGGTTCTTGTCCTTGCGCTCGGCAATGGCGCCGGTCCATTCGGCCGGCGGCTTGGCCCACTTGGCATCCACGCCCGCGAGCAGCGCCGCCACGCAGGAGCCGATGTCGCCGATCACCGGCGCGGCAATCGCCACGTTGCTGTCGATCTCGGTCGGCGCGATGTCGATCTGGATGAACTGCTTGGCGCCCTTGTCCTGGCCCCAGGTCTTGCCCTTGCCGTGCGACAGCAGCCAGTTCAGGCGCGCGCCCACCRGCATCACCACGTCGGCTTCCTGCAGCACGTAGGAGCGCGCGGCCGCGGCCGACTGCGCATGCGTGTCGGGCAAGAGGCCCTTGGCCATCGACATCGGCAGGTAGGGAATGCCGGTCTTCTCGACCAGCGCGCGGATGTCGGCATCGGCCTGCGCGTAGGCTGCGCCCTTGCCCAGCAGGATCAGCGGCTTCTTGGCGCCCTTGAGCAGGTCGAGCGCACGCTTGACCGCGTCGGGCGCGGGAATCTGGCGCGGCGCGGGATCGACCACCTTGATGAGCGAGCGGCGGCCGGCTTCGGCCTCCATGGTCTGCGCGAACAGCTTGGCCGGCAGGTCCAGGTACACGCCGCCCGGGCGGCCCGACAGCGCCGCGCGGATGGCGCGTGCGATGCCCACGCCGATGTCCTGCGCATGCAGCACGCGGAAGGCCGCCTTGCACAGCGGCTTGGCGATCGCGAGCTGGTCCATCTCTTCATAGTCGCCCTGCTGCAGGTCGACGATCTCGCGCTCGCTCGAGCCGCTGATGAGAATCATCGGGAAGCAGTTGGTGGTGGCATTGGCCAGCGCCGTGAGGCCGTTCAGGAAGCCGGGCGCCGACACCGTCAGGCAGATGCCGGGCTTCTGCGTGAGGAAGCCGGCCGCGGCGGCGGCGTTGCCCGCATGCTGCTCGTGGCGGAACGAGATGACCCGCAGGCCCTCGGCCTGCGCCATGCGCGTGAGGTCGGTGATGGGAATGCCCGGCAGGCCGAAGATGGTGTCGATGTCGTTCAGCTTGAGCGCATCGATGACCAGGTGGAAGCCGTCGATGGTCGTTTCGTGCGCCGCCGATGCCTCGTCGGCAGGGTGCTTGAGGGCCACCACGACCGCATCGCCGTCGTTTGCCCTGTTCTTGGGCTTGAGGGCGTCGTCCAGGGTGGTGGATGCCTCTTTGTCCGTTCTTACTGAAGACATGTCTCTCCTTCTTGCTTGGTTGAATGGCCGAGGCCCGAGCCGGGACTATGATTCGGGGGCATGCTTTCGGGCGTTGACCTCGGTCAACTTTCCGGAAAACGGCACCGGCCAGATGAACCAGAAGTTGTTGTTGCGCATTCGAGCAAGACGGGACCCATGACCTTGTTGGAAAACCACCCGGAGAAGAACATCATTCGCGCGCAGCTCCGGCAGAACATCCTTCTCAAGGACCTGAGCGAGAGCGAGCGCGCCGAGCTGGAAACCCATCTCGTCATCGTGGACGGCAACAAGGGCGATTTCCTGCTGCACCAGGGCGTGCGCGAGATGGAGCAGTACTTCATCCTCGACGGCATCCTCAAGCGGGTGGTGAGCAACCCCGAGGGCAAGGAAATGATCCTGCGCTTTGCCGATGCGCACGACATGGAAACCAGCTATGCGGCGCTGCGGCTGGGCACGCCCACGCCCTACGGCATCGTCTGCGTCACCAAGGCGCGCGTGGCCAGCCTGCCGCTGAAGGAGTGGATCGCGTTCCTGGACCGCCACCCCGAGACCAAGGAACTGTTCGAATACTGCGTGATGCGCGGCATGAGCGAAATCATGGCGCACACCATCACGCTGCACCTGCTCGACGCCCCCGGCCGCGTGCACCGCTTCATGCGCAAGCACCCCGAGCTGGAAGACCGCATTCCCAGCAAGGAGCTGGCGTCGTACCTCAATCTCTCCGCAGAAACCCTGAGCCGCCTGCGCAAGCGCGGAAAAATTTAGCTCGCGCGCCCTTTTTCAGGTCTGCTTGGCCGACGCGAAGCGGCGCGGAACGGTCATCAGGCGCAGCGCGTTGTCGACGCCGCTCACGCCGTCGACCTTGGAGGCCACCTCCTGCGTGAGCGCGCGCTCCTGTGCATCGAGCACGATGCCGCTCAGCTTGACCTTGCCCTGGTCGGCCTCGACGGTCACGCGGATGTCGCCGGTCGCCTCGTTGTCCTTGAGCGCCGACTTCACCCGCGCCGCGAGCGCCATGTTGGCCAGGAGCGCGCGCGAGGCCGGCGTCTCGGCAAACTCCGGGCGCTCCACCAGCGCGCGGATCTGCGCCACGCAGCTGTCCACCGAGAGGCGGTCCGTGTTGAGCACCAGGTCGTAGAGCACCGGGTCGCCCCAGGTCACGCCGAACTGCGCATGCATGCGCGCGGCGTGCGCGTCGTCGCTGCGCCGGATCTCGGCTTCGGCAAACTCGGCATCGTCGGTTTCGAGGTGCGCCATCAGCCATTCGACCCGCTTCTTCATCGAGCGCGTGATGCGCACGCACACCACGTGCGGCACCGGCCGCAGCAGGCAGGTGGCGCCCCAGCCACGCAGCACCACGTTGCCGCGGTCGGCCAGCGCAAAGAGTTCCTCGGCCGTGTAGAGCGCAAGGCTGCGCCGGTCGGCGGTGAACCGCTCGACAAAACCGGCCTTGCCGTCGCGCAGGCGGCCGATGAAGCTGGTCGGCACCTGCATGCGGTCGGCCACGCGCTCGATCGTCTCGTGGCGCATGACCGCGAGGCCGAGCGTTTCGGCAAGCCGAAGCGACACGTCCTTGGCAAGGGAACCCATCTCCTGGGTGAGTGCGATCACTGGCATGTGGTTGTTCTCCGTTCAGTCCACCGGGCGCTCGACGGCGAACTCGTCGGGCTTCTTGGGCTTGACGAAAGCCAGCACCTTGGAAATGAGCGGCCAGAACAGCAGCACGAGCGCCAGGGTGGTGATGCCGCCGACCAGCGGGTTCGAGAACATGATCGTCACGTCGCCCTGCGAGACCAGCATGGCCTGGCGGAACGAGTCTTCCGCCTTGTCGCCGAGCACCAGCGCCAGCACCAGCGGCGCCAGCGGGAAGTCGAGCTTCTTGAACAGGTAGCCCACCACGCCGAAGCCGAGCATGAACCAGATGTCGAGCATCGCGTTGTGCACCGTGTAGGCGCCAATGGCGCAGATCACGATGATCACTGGCGCAATGATCGAGAACGGAATGCGYAGGATCGAGGCGAACAGCGGCACCGTGCTCAGCACCACGATCAGGCCCACGATGTTGCCCAGGTACATGCTGGCGATCAGGCCCCAGACGAAGTCCTTCTGCTCGACGAACAGCAGCGGGCCGGGCTGCAGGCCCCAGATCAGCAGGCCGCCCAGCAGCACCGCGGCGGTGGGCGAACCCGGAATGCCGAGCGCCAGCATCGGCAGCAGCGCGCTGGTGCCCGCGGCGTGCGCCGCGGTCTCGGGGGCCACCACGCCTTCCATCTGGCCGGTGCCGAACTTGGAGCCGCGCTTGGACATCTTCTTGGCCAGGCCATAGGCCATGAACGAAGCCGGTGTCGCGCCGCCGGGCGTGATGCCCATCCAGATGCCGATCAGCGAACTGCGCAGCGAAGTCACCCAGTACTGCGGCAGCTGCTTCCAGGTCTGCAGCACCACCTTCGGATCGATCTTCGCGCTCTTGCCCGAGAACTTCAGGCCCTCTTCCATCGACAGCAGGATCTCGCCGATGCCGAACAGGCCGATCACCGCAATCAGGAAGTCGAAGCCGCGCATCAGCTCGGGCTGGCCGAAGGTGAGCCGCAGCTGGCCCGTGACGGTGTCCATGCCCACGCTGGCCAGCGCGAAGCCGAGCGCCATCGACGCCAGGATCTTGAACGKCGAGCCCTTGCCCATGCCCACGAAGCTGCAGAAGGTCAGCAGGTACACCGCAAAGAATTCGGGCGAGCCGAACTTGAGCGCGAACTTGGCCACCAGCGGCGCCAGGAAGGTGATCATGATCACCGCCAGCAGCGCGCCCACGAACGACGAGGTGAAGGCGGTGGTCAGCGCGGCGCCCGCATTGCCCTGCTGCGCCATCGGATAGCCGTCGAAGGTGGTGGCCACCGACCACGGCTCKCCCGGGATGTTGAACAGGATGGAGGTGATGGCCCCGCCGAACAGCGCACCCCAGTAGATGCACGACAGCATGATGATCGCCGAGGTCGGCGACATCGTGAACGTGAGGGGCAGCAGGATCGCCACCCCGTTGGCGCCGCCCAGGCCCGGGAGCACGCCGATCAGCACGCCCAGGATGATGCCGACGAACATCAGGCCGATGTTCATCGGCGTGAGGATTACCGAGAAGCCCTGCATCAGGGCACTGATTTCATCCATTTCGCGTTTGCTCCGTGAGATTCAGTAGCCGAGAAACCGGAGAGGATCGAGTGCGCCCTTGAACAGCGGCACCTTGAACCACACCTCGAACATGCAGAAGAACACCGTATTGACGACCAGCGCCGCAATGGCGCTCTTCACCCACGAGTACTTGCCCAGGAACACCATGAACAGCGCGATGTAGATCGCCGACGCCACGTAGATGCCGAGCAGCGAGATCGCCCCCACGTACACCGTGGCCGGCAGCAGCACCGACAGCACGCGCTTGAGCTGCACCGAGTCGACGAAGACCTCGGTCTTCCGGTTCTTGCCCAGCAATGCCTGGTACAGGATGCCGGCGCCGGAAATCGTGATGATCACGCCGATGTAGAAGGGGAAGTACCCCGCGCCCGGACCGTCGCTGGTCCAGCCCGAGCCCAGCCTCTGGCTCTCGTAGATCACCACCAGGCCGATGGCCACCAGGACCAGCGCGACCACGGCCTCGACCACGTGGGTCGCTACGCCGGTGCGCACCGGCCCGTCTGCTGAATTCTCGTCGTGCTCCATGGAGTCCCCATCGTTCATGTGTATGCCGTGAAACCCGAAGTGCAGCGCTCCGCCCGCCGCCCTTGAACGGCACGTAGATGAACTTGGTGCCGGTGGCCTTCTCCAGCGCCACCGTGATGATCTGGTCTTCCTGCTTGGAGCCGGTGCCGGCCATCTTGAAC
>NZ_JBFTPJ010000310.1:0-5910 GCF_056398445.1 Variovorax sp. 01T439_2 | reverse complement strand
GATTTATCCTTGGGTGGTGCAGCAAGCCCGTTTTTTGACAAGAGGCCCGCTCACAGTGTTCTTTCAACGTCGAGACACGCGACATGGCCACCCGGCCAGCGACACGCTGAAAAGCCTGCGATTATAGCCCGACCTGCGTTTTCTCCGAATTTCCGCGCCCGCCGCGTTCCGTTTGCCACCTGCATGACCCTCACCATCCGCCCCAGCCGCGACCAAGACATCGCGGCCATCACGGCCATCTACGCCCATCACGTGCTGACCGGCACCGGCACCTTCGAGACCGAAGCCCCCTCTGCCGCCGACATGGCCGCGCGGCGCGCCGACGTGCTCGGCAAGAACCTGCCCTACCTCGTGGCCGAAGAAAATGGCGAGCTGTTGGGTTTTGCCTACTGCAACTGGTTCAAGCCTCGTCCGGCCTACCGCTTTTCGGCCGAAGACTCGATCTACATGTCCGAAGCCGCACGCGGCAAGGGCCTGGGCGCCCAACTGCTGGCCGCCCTCTCGCAGGCCGCCGAAGCGGTGGGCGTGCGCAAGCTGATTGCCGTCATCGGCGATTCGGCCAATGCCGGCTCGGTCGGCGTGCACCGCAGCCAGGGCTTCACGCATGTGGGCGTGCTCAAGGACTGCGGCTGGAAGTTCGGCGAATGGCGCGACGTGGTCCTGATGGAAAAGGTGCTCGGCGAAGGCAGCACCACCCAACCCGAATGAAAAACAAGACCATTGCCGCCTGGCTCTCCTTCCTGGGCGGCCCGCTGGGCCTGCACCGCTTCTACCTGCGCGGCATCGGCGACTGGCTCGGCTGGCTGCTGCCGATTCCCACCGCGCTCGGCCTGTACGGCATCGAGCGTGCGCGCATGTACGGCCTGGACGACGGCTGGAGCTGGGTGCTGATTCCGCTGCTGGGCTTCACCATCGCGGGATGCGCGCTGACGGCCATCGTCTACGGCCTCATGGCGCCCGAGAAGTGGAATGCCCGATTCAACGGCAGCGCGCCTTCGGACGCCGCGCCGGGCCGCACGAACTGGGCCACGATCGGCGCCGTGGTGCTGGCGCTCCTGTTCGGCACCACGGTGCTGATGGCCAGCATCGTGTTCAGCTTCCAGCGCTACTTCGAGCACCAGGTCGAGGAAGGCCGGAAGATTTCACAGTAGCGGCCGCTGCGCGCGCCGGAAGCTCAGAAAATCTGCAGGCTGATCCAGTAGGCGATGGCGGCCACGAAGGCCGACGCCGGGATCGTGAAGATCCAGGCCCAGACGATGTTGCCCGCCACGCCCCAGCGCACCGCGCTCGCGCGCTGCGCGGAACCCACGCCGACGATGGCGCCGGTGATGGTGTGCGTGGTCGACACCGGAATGCCCAGCGCGGTGGCCAGGAACAGCGTGAGCGCGCCGCCGGTCTCCGCGCAGAAGCCGCCCACGGGCTTGAGCTTGGTGATCTTCTGGCCCATGGTCTTCACGATGCGCCAGCCGCCGAACATGGTGCCCAGTGCAATCGCGGCGTAGCAGCTCACGATGGTCCAGGTCGGCGGGCTCGCATCGGTGGCCGAGGCGTAGCCGGTGGCGATCAGCAGCATCCAGATGATGCCGATGGTCTTCTGCGCGTCGTTGCCGCCGTGGCCCAGGCTGTAGGCTCCGGCGGACACCAGCTGCAGCCGCCGGAACCAGCGGTCGATGCGCGAGGGCGTGGCGCGCCGGAAGCCCCAGGCCACCAGCACCATCATCATCGAGCCCAGCACGAAGCCGAGGAACGGCGAAACGAAGATGAAGGCCACGGTCTTCCAGATGCCCGAGGCCACCAGGCCGCCGGTGCCGGTCTTGGCGATCACGGCACCCACGATGCCGCCGATCAGCGCGTGCGACGAGCTRCTCGGGATGCCGTAGTACCAGGTCACGAGGTTCCAGCTGATGGCGCCCACGAGCGCGCCGAAGACCACGTGCACATCGACCACGCCCGGCTGGGCGATGCCCTTGCCGACCGTTGCCGCCACGCTCAGGTGGAAGATGAAGATCGCGACCAGGTTGAAGAAGGCCGCGAACAGCACGGCGTGGCCCGGCTTGAGCACGCCGGTCGACACCACGGTGGCGATCGAGTTCGCCGCATCGTGGAAGCCGTTCATGAAGTCGAACAGGATCGCCAGCGCGACCAGCACCATCACCACCCAGAGGGCGACCTGAACCGTTGCCATCGATGCTTACCGCTCAGGAATTCTCGAGGACGATGCCCTCGATGACGTTGGCCACGTCCTCGCACTTGTCGGTGATCGTCTCGAGCAATTCGTAGATTGCCTTGAGCTTGATCACCTCGCGCACATCGGGCTCCTCGCGGAACAGCTTGCTCATGGCGCTGCGCATCACGCGGTCGGCGTCCGACTCGAGGCGGTCGATCTCCTCGCAGGTCTTGAGCGTGGCCTCGGCCACCGCCGGGTCGGCGATCTTGCCGAGGAACTTGACGGCGTCCTTCAGGCGGTCGCAGCACTTCACGCTCAGCGCCGTGAGGCGCACGATCTCGTCGGTCATGTGGCGCACGTCGTACAGCGCCATGGTCTCGGCCGAGTCCTGGATCAGGTCGGCCACGTCGTCCATGGTGTTGATGAGCTTGTGGATCTGCTCGCGGTCGATCGGCGTGATGAAGGTCTTGTGGATCAGCCGGTTGACGTCGTGGGTGACGCGGTCGGCCGCACGCTCGGCATTGTCGACGTCGCGGTTGTACTGCTCGCGCAGGTGCACGTCGCTGTAATTGGCCACGAGTTGCTCGAACGCCCGCGCCGCTTCGACGATGCGCTCGGCGTGCTGGTTGAACATCTCGAAAAAATTCCCCTCGCGGGGCAGCAGCTTGCCGAACATGGCGCTCTCCTGGGTTCGCGGCTGCCACAAATGCGTGACAACGTCATGAAAAACCGCGCAAGTGTAATGGGCGGCGCAAAGCCGGCCGGCCAACGGGGTTCACCGCCCCCGGCCGCTCAGTCGCGAATCCGCTCGATGACCTGCGAGGAAACGCGGGCAAGCGCCGCGCGCGGCACCTTGTCGGGCGCGATCTCGGCAAGCGGCTTCAGCACGAAGGCGCGGTCGCGCATGCGCGGGTGCGGCAGGGCCAGCGCGGGCGTGTCCTTGATCGCATTGCCGTGCATCAGCAGGTCGAGATCGAGCGTGCGCGGCGCATTGGGAAAAGGCCGCTCGCGGCCGGCCTGCTCCTCGAGCAGGTGCAGCTCGGCCAGGAAGGCCTCGGCCGTGAGCCCGGTCCGCACGGCCACCACGGCGTTGATGAAATCGGGCCCGGTTGCATCGACCGGCGCGCTGCGGTAGAGCGACGAGCGCGCCGTCACCACGGTGCGCTCGATGGTGCCGATGGCGTCCATGGCTGCCGTCACGGCGGCCCGGGCGTCGCCCAGGTTGGCACCGATGGCGACGAAGGCCTGCACGGTCGGATAGTCCTCGCGCGTGCGGCGAGGGGGCGCACCGGCGGAGCCTGCCTTGCCCGCGGGCCGGCTGGGCGCGCGCCGCGYGGGCGCCGGTCCGCTGCTCCTCGGCTTCGGCGAAGGGCCGCCACGTGATGGCGGCCGGCCCTGGCCGCCGCCGCTCTTGCCGTCCTTCGGCCGGTTCGACGCGCTCATTCGGCTGCGGCGCTCCCGCCGCCCTCGCCGCCGCCCTCACCACCACCTCCGGTGCGCGGCTTGCGGCGACGGCGGCGCTTGCGCGGCGCAGCCGGCTCGCCATCGGGCGGCACGGCGCCGGCCTCGACTTCGACTTCCTCGGCCCCCTCGCCCTGACGGGTGTCGGCCTCGGGCTGGCGCTGGCGTGCCGTCGGTTCGCCGCGGGAGGGCTTGGGCGCGACCGGGTCGCGCGTTCGCACGCGCTGGCGGGTCTTCTGCTCGTCGCGCACCTGCTCCAGCAGGTCTTGCTGGCGCACGTCGTCGGCGGTGCTGAACTCCTGCCACCACTCGGCGATGGCCTCGCTGACCTCGCCCACGTCGGCGCGCAGCCGCATGAAGTCGAAGGCGGCGCGGAACCGCGCCTGGTCGACCAGGCTGTAGGGCGTGGAGCCGGTGCGCTTGTCGAAGCGCGGCTGCATCATCCAGATCTCGCGCATGTCGGCAGCGAGCTTGCCGCGGCCCGACACATCGCCGATGCGGGCGTTGAACACGTCGTCGATCGCGTCCTGCAGCGCCGGGAACGGCGGCTGCGGGCGCTGGCCGCGCTGACCCTCGACGCGCTGGGCCCAGCCGTCGCGCACGTCGGCCCACAGCACGCAGGCCAGCAAAAAGCTCGGCGCCACGGGCTTGCCTTCGCCGACGCGGCGGTCGGTGTCCTGCAGGGCCGCCTTCACGAAGGGCTGGTCGGCCCGCTCCACCACGACGTCGAGCAGCGGATAGATGCCCTTGGCGAGGCCCAGCTTGCGCAGCTGCTCGACGGTGGCAATGGCATGGCCGGTCTGCAGCAGCTTGAGCATTTCGTCGAACAGGCGGCTTTGCGGCACGTCGGCCAGCAGCTTGCTCGACTCGACCAGCGGCGCGGCCGTCTTGGCTTCCATCTTGAAGCCGAGCGCCGCCAGCTTGGCCGAGAAGCGGATGGCGCGGATGATGCGCACCGGGTCTTCGCGGTAGCGCGTGGCCGGGTCGCCGATCATGCGCAGCGTGAGCTTCTGGGCGTCGCGGATGCCGTTGTGGTAGTCGACCACGACCTGGTTGGCCGGGTCGTAGTACATGGCGTTCACGGTGAAGTCGCGGCGCGCGGCGTCTTCCTCCTGCGGGCCCCAGACGTTGTCGCGCAGCACGCGGCCGCTGGCGTCCACCGCATGCTTCATGCTCGCGAGCTCGCCCTTGCTGGTGCGCTCGTTGCCGGCCACCTGCTCGGCGGCGGCGTTGTCCATGTAGGCGCGGAAGGTCGAGACCTCGATCACCTCGTGCTCGCGGCCGCGGCCGTACACCACGTGCACGATCCGAAAGCGCCGCCCGATGATGAAGGCGCGCCGGAAGAGCGACTTGACCTGCTCGGGCGTGGCGTTGGTGGCCACGTCGAAGTCCTTGGGGCGCAGCCCCAGCAGCAGGTCGCGCACCGCGCCGCCCACCACGTAGGCCTCGTAGCCGGCCTGCTGGAGCGTGGTGACGACGTTCCTGGCACGTTCGTCGACCAGGGCTGGATCGATCTTGTGAACCTCTGCCGGCACCTCCTGGCGCTTGCCGAAGCGGCTCTTGCCCTGTGCGCCGCCGGCCGATTTGCCGAGCAGCTTGTCGATGAATTTCTTGATCATTGTTGGTTGAAGCTCTTCTCTATTCGTTTTCGAGCATGGATCGGATCAGCGGGATCGTGATCGCGCGCTGTGTCTGAAGGGCATAGCCGTCGAGCTGCGTGAGCAGCTCCATCAGGCTGCCCAGGTCGCGGCTGAAGCGGTGCAGCATGTAGTCGAGCACCTCGTCCGACAGCATGACGCCGCGCGTGTCGGCGGCCTGGCGCAGCACCGCGCGGCGTTCGCTTTCGCTCAGCACCTGCAGGTGGAACACATGGCCCCAGCCCAGCCGGGTGCGGAGGTCCTCGCGCAGCGGCAGGTCGGCCGGCGGCAGCGCGCCCGCGGCCACCACGCCGCGCTGCAGCGTCTGCGCGTTGACGAACCAGTTGAAGGCCGCGTGCTGCTGCACGGGGGTGTAGAGGTGCACGTCGTCGAGCAGCACGGCACCCCAGCGCTCGTCGAATTCGGGCGGCTCCAGCACGCCGGCATGCAGCCAGCCCACGCTCGCACCCTGCTCGCGCAGCGCCACACGCACCGATTCGAGCAGATGGGTCTTGCCGCTGCCGCCTTCGCCCCAAAGATAGGTGGGCACGGGAGAGTGGGGCACGGCGCTGCCGGCGCCGCCCACCCACAGTTGCAGGTGCCGCAGCGCCGCCTCGTTCGGGCCGGCAAAAAAAGCGTCGAAGC
>NZ_JBFTPJ010000309.1:0-8066 GCF_056398445.1 Variovorax sp. 01T439_2 | reverse complement strand
GGGTTTGCCCCTGTACAGGCATGACAGCACTCACCAGCCCATCTTTCGCACTGCGCCAGCAGCGCGACGGCCTGCGTCAAAAGCAGTTTTCCCCCGTGCGGCCCCGTGCCGCCGGTCATTCGGTGGCCGCGCT
Organism: Variovorax sp. 01T439_2; assembly: GCF_056398445.1. NCBI lineage: Bacteria > Pseudomonadati > Pseudomonadota > Betaproteobacteria > Burkholderiales > Comamonadaceae > Variovorax > Variovorax sp. 01T439_2. The sequence goes on along the minus strand of NZ_JBFTPJ010000309.1, from coordinate 7,933 downwards.
CGCAAGCGCGGGCGGCGCCGAACCGGATTGCGTGATCAAGCGCTTTCCTGCCATTGGCGACACCCCTTCCCTCGACAAGCAACGTTGGTAAATCACACATGAAGCCGAACGACTTCTCCCAACTGAACGTGCTGACCGAAGCCGACTTCTCGCACCGCAGCCCGGTGCGCGAAGAACGCCATCCCAATTCCGTGACCGCTCCGCCGGTCAACCGCGGCTCCATGACGCCCCGCCCCTGGCGCGGCTTCTGGAACAGCATCGGCACAGCCCTGCTGGTCAAGCTCGGCGCCGGCGGCAAGCCGGAAAGCCAGACCGCCGAAGCCGGCGCCCAGGCCAAGCAGCCCTGGCAGCGCGCCGCGGCCCAGCGCCGCTTCGCCTTCATGGCGCTCACGCTGCTGAGCACCGTGATCGCGTCCGTGCTGTTTGCCGGCGTGCAACCCGACTACGACAACGTCTGGCTCGAATACGGCCAGATCGGCCTGTACGGCCTGCTCTCGGGCTGGGTCGTCACCGGCTTCGTGACCGCGCTCATGGGCTTCTACGTCTCGGTGCGCGGCGACAAGCACGCGCTCTCGGTCAAGCAGGTGGCCCACCACCCGATGAACCCCGAGGCACGCACCGCGATCATCATGCCGATCTGCAACGAGGACGTGGCCACCGTGTTCGCCGGCCTGCGCGCCACCTGCGAATCGGTCGCGGCCACCGGCCACGCCAAGCAGTTCGACGTGTTCGTGCTGTCCGACAGCTACTCGCCCGAAACCGCCGCCGCCGAGCGCGCCGCCTGGGAAGACCTGCGCGCCGCGCTGGCCGACAGCCCCAACCAGCCGCAGGTCGAGGTGTACTACCGCCTGCGCACCCGCCGCACCCACCGCAAGGCCGGCAACGTGGCCGACTTCTGCCGCCGCTGGGGCAAGGACTACCGCTACATGGTCGTGCTCGACGCCGACTCCGTGATGAGCGGCGACTGCCTGACCTCGATGGTCAAGCTGATGGAAGCCAACCCGACCGCCGGCATCATCCAGACCGCCACGCAGGCCATCGGCCACGTGACGCTGCATGCCCGCGCGCAGCAATTCGCCTCCCGCGTGACGGGCCGCCTGTTCACGCTGGGCATGCAGTTCTGGCAACTGGGCGAATCGCACTACTGGGGCCACAACGCGATCATCCGCGTCGAGCCCTTCATGAAGCACTGCGCGCTGGCCCCCATCAAGGGCACCGGCGGCATGTCGGGCGGCATCATGTCGCACGACTTCGTCGAAGCTGCGCTGATGCGCCGCGCCGGCTACAACGTGTGGCTCTGCGCCGACCTGGTCGGCAGCTACGAGCAGCAGCCGCCGGACCTCTTGGCCGAACTGCAGCGCGACCGCCGCTGGTGCCAGGGCAACCTGCAGAACGCCCGCCTGATGGCCGAGCCCGGCATCCACCCGGTGCACCGCGCGATGTTCGTGACCGGCACCATGGCCTACGTCTCGGCGCCGCTGTGGCTCGCATTCCTGACGCTCGGCACCGCGCTGTGGCTGAGCGGCTCGAGCCTGATCTCCAGCTGGAGCGTGCTGCCGGCGGAACTGGCCGGCCTGTGGGTCTGGACCCTGTGCCTCCTGTTCCTGCCCCGCGTGCTCGGCATCGCGGCCGTGCTGATGCGCGGCGAGCAGCGCCAGTACGGCGGCCTGTGGGGCCTGGTGAAGAGCTCGGTGCTCGAAAGCGGCCTGGCCATCGTGCAGGCGCCGGTTCGCATGCTGGCCCATTCGCTGTTCGTGCTGGTCGCCCTCACCGGCATCAAGCTCGACTGGAAGTCGCCCCCGCGCGAAGCCGCTGCCGTGCCGTGGAAGGTCGCCGTGTCGCAGCTCGCTCCCATGAGCGTGGTGGTCGGCGCGCTGGCCCTGGGTGTCGCAATGATCGATCCGAGCGCGCTGATCTGGCTCATGCCGGTGGGCCTGCCGCTGCTGCTGGCCATTCCGCTCACGGTGCTGACCAGCCAGATCGCGCTGGGCACCTCGCTGCGCGACCGCGGCTTCCTGCTGATTCCCGAGGAATCGCGCTCGCCCGCCGTGCTGCGCCGCGCCTGGATGCATGCGCTTCGCCTGGCGCGCCCTGCGGCGCTGGCAACGGCCTGATGCGCTGAAGCTCCACCGCAAACAAGAAAGCCGGCCACGAGGCCGGCTTTTTTATTGCGCTGCCGAAGCAGCAGCCATCGCTCTATTTAATTAGAACGGCAGCTTCGGCCCACCGGGCCCACCCATCCCGCCCATCCCCTTCATGCCGCCCATCTTCTTCATCATCTTCATGAGGCCGCCGCCCTTCATCTTCTTCATCATGCCCTGCATCTGCTCGAACTCGTTGAGCAGGCGGTTCACTTCCTGAACCTGCACGCCCGCGCCGGCCGCGATGCGGCGCTTGCGCGTGGCCTTGAGCAGCTCGGGCTTGCGGCGCTCCAGCGGCGTCATGCTCTGGATGATGCCTTCCTTGCGGCGGATGTCGCGCTCGGCGCGGGTCATGTCGGCCTCGGTGGCCTTGGCGGCCATCTGCTGCGGCAGCTTGTCCATCAGGCTCGAGAGGCCGCCCATCTGCTTCATCTGCTGCAACTGACCGAGGAAGTCGTTCAGGTCGAAGCCCGCGCCGCTCTTGACCTTGGCCGCGAGCTTCTGCGCCGCCGCCACGTCGACGCCGGCCGTGACCTGCTCGACCAGCGCGACGATGTCGCCCATACCGAGGATGCGGCCCGCATGGCGCTCGGCGTCGAACACCTCGAGGCCGTCGATCTTCTCGCTGGTGCCCGCGAACTTGATCGGCACGCCCGTCACCTGGCGCACCGACAGCGCCGCGCCGCCGCGCGAATCGCCGTCGGTCTTGGTCAGGATGATGCCGGTGAGCGGCAGCGCTTCCTTGAAGGCCTTGGCCGTGTTGATCGCATCCTGGCCCTGCATGGCGTCGACCACGAACAGCGTCTCGACCGGATCGAGCGCGCCGTGCAGCTGCTTGATCTCGGTCATCAGCACTTCGTCGATGGCCAGGCGGCCCGCGGTGTCGACCAGCAGCACGTCGAAGAAGTGGCGCTTGGCGTGGTCGAGCGCCGCGCGTGCGATGTCGAGCGGCTTCTGGTCGGGCGTGCTCGGGAACCATTCGGCGCCGGCCTGCTTGGTGACCATCTTGAGCTGCTCGATGGCGGCGGGCCGGTAGACGTCGCCGGAGACCGTGAGCACTTTCTTCTTGCGCTTCTCGATCAGGTGCTTGGCCAGCTTGGCGGTGGTGGTGGTCTTGCCCGCGCCCTGCAGGCCGGCCATGAGGATCACGGCCGGCGGCTGCGCCGCCAGGTTGATGTCGGACACGCCCTCGCCCATGGTGGCGGCGAGCTCGCGGTTGACGATGCCGACCAGCGCCTGGCCCGGCTTGAGCGAGCCCAGCACTTCCTGGCCGAGCGACTTTTCCTTCACGCGGGCGACGAAATCGCGCACCACGGGCAGCGCCACGTCGGCTTCGAGCAGGGCCATGCGCACTTCGCGCAGCATGTCCTGCACGTTGCTTTCGGTGATGCGCGCCTGGCCGCTCATCGTCTTGACGAGGCGGGAGAACTTTTCTGTGAGGGCGGTGGCCATGAAGGAGATGCCTTGCTGCCCGCCGCGGCGGGTCATTGGAAAGGGGGGTTGGCGCCGCGACGCGAAGTGCGCAAGCCTGGGGGAGATAAACTCCGGCAATGATTTTAGCGATCCCCTCCCCACTTGCCGTGGCGCTGGGCATCGCCACCGCGGCTGCCTATGGATTTGCCGCTGCCGCGGGCGCCAGGCTGAGCCGCAAGGCCACCCAGTGGGCCCTCGGGCTGGCGTGGCTTCTGCATGCCGCGGTGCTGGGCCATGGCCTCGTCGGCAGCCAGCCGAAATTCGGCTTTGCACCGGCGCTTTCGGTCACGGCCTGGCTGGTGCTCACGGTCTACGCGGTCGAAAGCCGCATGTACCCGCAGCTCAAGGTGCGCCGCGCGCTGGCCTGGCTTGGCGCGGCCGCCGTGCTGCTGGCCATTCTCTTTCCCGGCACGCCGCTGCATGTGTCGGCATCGCCCTGGCTGCCGCTGCACCTTGCGCTGGGCATTGCCTCGTACGGCCTGTTCGGCGCTGCGGTGGTCCATGCCTGGCTGATCACGCGGGCCGAAAAGCAGATCCGCCTTGCCGCCGCCGAGCCGCAGAGCGGCGTGCCGCTGCTCACGCTCGAGCGGCTCACCTTCCGCTTCGTGATGGCCGGCTTCGTGCTGCTTTCCGCCACGCTGCTCGCGGGCCTGCTGTTCAGCGAAACGCTGTACGGCGCGAGCGTGCGCGGCTGGAAGTGGGACCACAAGACGGTGTTCTCGGTGCTCGCCTGGATCAGTTTCGCGGTGCTGCTGATCGGCCGGGTCCGCTTCGGATGGCGCGGCCGCACGGCGCGGCGCGTGCTGTATGCCGGCTCCGCCCTGCTGCTGCTGGCCTATGTGGGCTCGCGTTTCGTGCTCGAAGTGGTGCTGGCGCGCGGCGCGACATGAAATACCTGCTCGTTCTCGCGGTGCTCTGGGTGGCGATCTGGCTCTGGCGCAAGAACCGCCGGGAAGAAATGCGCGAGACCCTGCGCGAAGAGGCGGCGCGCGCGGCCAGGCGCCCGCCCGCAGCGCCGGCTTCGCCGCAGGCCATGCTGCGCTGCGCCCATTGCGGCTTGCACCTGCCTGCAAGCGATGCAATCGCGGGACCGGGCGGCGCGGTCTACTGCAGCGCGGCGCACCGCCAGGCCGCCGAGCGCGGCTGAGCGGGCGCGGCATCGATGAGCACAGCGCCAAGGGTGCATCCGTGAGTTCTTCCCCATGGTCGCGCGGCGAACCCGCCACCGACTGGAGCACGCTCGAGCCGGGCCCCGGCGAAAGCGCCGCGCTGCTGCGGCTGTGGCGCGGCTTCATGGCGGCGCGCTGCTTCGTTGCGCTGGTGCTCGTGCTGCTGCAGGGCGTGGCCATGGCRCTCGGCCAGACGGTGCAGCCGCTGGCCGTGGCGCTTTCGGCCGGCTACCTGGCTGCCACCTGGCTGGGCGCCCGCTACGCGCATTTCACGCCGCCGATCCGCGCCTTCGGCATGCTGTGGTTCCTCACCATCGGCATCGACCTGGGCACCTTCACCGCGCTGCAGGTGCTCCAGGGCGGCAGCATCAACTACACGCCGCTGTTCGCGCTGCCGGTGCTCATGAGCGCGGTGCTGGGCACGGTGACCGTGGGCCTGGGCACCACGGCCACGGTCACGCTGCTGCTGCTCGCCGATGCCGGCTGGCACTGGCTGCTGCAGCAGCCCGGCGATTCCTCCACCCGCTTCGTGCAGGCGGCGCTCACCGGCACCGGGCTCTTCGTGGTGGCCCTGCTGGCGCACGAGCTGGCGCGCCGGCTGGCCCGCGAGGAAGAAACCGCGCTGCGCAACCGAAGCAGCGCGCAGATGCAGGCGCAAGTCAACGACCTGGTGATCGAGACGCTGAGCGAAGGCGTGCTGGTGATCGACGCCGAAGGCATGGTGCATGCGGCCAATCCGGCGGCCGACGCGATCCTCGGCCAGGGGCTGGCCCGGCTCGGCCTGCCGTTCGCGCTGCATGCGCAGCCCGCCTGGCATGCGCTGGCTGCGCTGGCGCGCCAGACCTTTGCGCGGCGCGCGCCGCGAGGCCCGCATCCGCACCGAGAAGCTGGCCGCGATGGGCCGGATGTCGGCCGCGGTGGCGCACGAGATCCGCAATCCGCTCGCGGCCATCACGCAGGCCAGCGCGCTGCTCAACGAAGACCTCACCGACCCCGCGCACCGCAAGCTGACCAGCATGGTGCAGCACAACGCGCAGCGGCTCGCACGMATCGTGGACGACGTGCTCGACGTCTCGCGCGCACGCCAGCAGCGCGTGCTTTCGCTCGGCGAGCAGGTCGTGCTCGATCCCGCGGTGCAGGCGCTGGCCGAAGAGTGGGTGCGCCAGACGCAGCGCCAGGGCGTGCTGATCGCGCTGGACGCCGCCGACGCCGAGGTGCGCTTCGATGTCGAGCACCTGCGCCGCCTGCTCGTGAACCTGCTGGACAACGCAGCGCGCTACGCGAGCAGCCGCGCGGGCGCGATCCAGGTCGTCACCACCACGCAGCGCGGCAGCGCCGGCCGCCCCAGCCTGCAGGTGTGGAGCGACGGCGCGCCGCTGGAGCCGGCGGTGCAGCGCCACCTGTTCGAGCCTTTTTTCTCATCCGAGAGCCGCTCCAGCGGGCTCGGCCTCTTCCTGTGCCGCGAGCTGTGCCGGCGCCACGGCGCCACCATCGGCTACGAGCGGCGCGCGCTGGTGGCGGGGGGGCCCGAGGGCAATGAATTCTTCGTCAGCTTTGCGCCGAGCGAAAACCGGCTGACACAATAGCGTTGTGAGCACTCCCCATCCCTCCATGCAGCGCCCGGCCAACATCCTGGTCATCGATGACGAGCCCGACCTGCGCACGCTGTACGAACTGACCCTGCTGCGCGAAGGCTATCGCGTCGAGGCCGCCGGCAGCGTGTCGGAAGCCTGGCAGCACCTGGAGGCGGGGCAGTTCGATGCGGTGATCACCGACATGCGGCTGCCCGATGGACAGGGCATGGAAATCATCCACCGCATCCAGAAGAACCAGCGCAGCGAGCGCTGCGTGGTGATGACGGCCTACGGCTCGGCCGAGAACGCGGTCGAGGCGCTGAAGGCCGGCGCCTTCGACTACCTGACCAAGCCGGTCGACCTGAAGCAGTTCCGCGCCGTGGTCGCGTCCGCGGTGCAGGCGCAGCAGGCAGCGCCGGCCAAGGCCTGGCAGGCGGCGCCCGCGGACCCGTTGCGCGCCGGCGCGCCGGCCGTTCCGGACAGCGGCGTCGCCGCGCTCGAGCGGCTGGTGGGCGACTCGGAGCCGATGCGCCTGGTCAAGTCGCGCATCGCCAAGGTGGCGCGCGGCATGGCGCCGGTGCTGGTGCGCGGCGAATCGGGCACCGGCAAGGAACTGGTGGCGCGCGCCGTGCATGCCTGCAGCCAGCGCAGCGAGGGCCCCTTCGTCGCGGTCAACTGCGGCGCCATTCCCGAGAACCTGCTCGAGGCCGAGTTCTTCGGCGCCCGCAAGGGCTCCTACACCGGCTCGTCGCAGGACCGCGACGGCTACTTCCAGGCCGCGCGCGGCGGCACGCTCTTTCTCGACGAAATCGGCGACCTGCCGCTGGCGATGCAGTCCAAGCTGCTGCGTGCGATCCAGGAGCGCAGCGTGCGCTCCATCGGCTCGACGCAGGAAGACGCGGTCGACGTGCGCATCGTGAGCGCCACCCACAAGGATCTCCATGCCGAAGTCCAGGCCGGCCGCTTCCGGCAGGACCTGTTCTACCGGCTCAACGTGATCGAGATCGCGGTACCCGCGCTGCGCGACCGGCGCGAGGACCTGCCCGCGCTTTGCGCCGCGCTGCTCGCGCGCATTGCGCAGGACGGCGGGCTGCCGGTGCCGCATCTTTCCGCCGAACTGCTGCGCCGCCTGGCCCAGCACCGGCTCGACGGCAACGTGCGGGAGCTCGAGAACCTGCTGCACCGCGCGGTGGCGCTCAACGACGGCGACGAACTGCACCTGGACCTGATGGCGCCGCGGCCGGAGGCTGCCGAGGCACCGGCCGAGACGGCCATCGCCGAACCCGCGCCCTCTTCTGCCGCCGCGGCCGGCGGCGAAGCGCCTCGGGCGGCCGCTGCGCCCGCCGCGGAATCCAAGCCTGTGGCGCCCGCCCTCCCCTCGGACCTGCAGGCCTACCTCGATCAGCAGGAGCGCGAGATCCTCGTGCGCGCGCTGCACGAAAGCGGCTTCAATCGAACGGCCGCCGCCGCGCGGCTCGGCATGAGCCTGCGCCAGATCCGCTACCGCATCGCGCGGCTGGGCATCACCACGCCCGGCGGCGACGAAGGTGCCAGCAGCACCAGCCATGCCGACGAC
>NZ_JBFTPJ010000308.1:0-11294 GCF_056398445.1 Variovorax sp. 01T439_2 | reverse complement strand
GCCCTACAGCGCGAGCGTGTTCAACATCTCGGCCATGAGCTTCGGCGCACTGTCGGCCAATGCGATCCTCGCGCTCAACCAGGGCGCCAGGCTGGGCGGCTTTGCGCACGACACCGGCGAAGGCTCCATTTCGCAGCACCACCGCGTGCATGGCGGCGATCTGRTSTGGGARATCGGYTCGGGCTACTTCGGCTGCCGCRACGAGGACGGCACGTTCAACGCCGAGCGCTTCAGCGCCAACGCGCGCGATCCGCAGGTGAAGATGATCGAGATCAAGCTGAGCCAGGGCGCCAAGCCCGGGCACGGCGGCGTGCTGCCGGCACCCAAGGTCACGCCCGAGATCGCGGCCGCGCGCGGCGTGCCGATCGGCATCGACTGCGTTTCGCCCTCTTCGCACAGCGCGTTCAGCACGCCCATCGAGATGATGCATTTCATCGCCAGGCTGCGGGAGCTGTCGGGCGGCAAGCCGACCGGCTTCAAGTTCTGCCTCGGCCATCCGTGGGAGTGGTTCGCGATCGTCAAGGCCATGCAGGCGACGGGCATCACGCCCGACTTCATCGTGGTCGACGGCGCCGAGGGCGGCACCGGCGCCGCGCCGGTCGAGTTCAGCGACCACGTGGGCGCGCCGCTGCAGGAAGGCCTGCTGCTGGTGCACAACACGCTCGTCGGCGTGAACCTGCGCCACCGCATCAAGCTGGGCTGCGCGGGCAAGGTGATCACGGCCTTCGACGTGGCGCGCATGATGGCGCTCGGCGCCGACTGGTGCAATGCGGCGCGCGGCTTCATGATGGCCCTGGGCTGCATCCAGGCGCAAAGCTGCCACACCGGCCACTGTCCTACCGGCGTGACCACGCAGGACCCGGTGCGCCAGCAGGCGCTGGTGGTGCCGACCAAGGCCGAGCGCGTGCGCAACTTCCACCGCAGCACGCTGCATGCGCTGCAGGAGCTGGTGCAGGCCGCCGGCCTCGACCATCCGCAGCAGATCACGGCGCACCACATCGTGCGGYGCATTTCCGACACCGAGGTGCGCCTCCTGAGCAACCTGGTGATGCAGGTGCAGCCGGGCGCGCTGCTCGGCCCGCTCGACAAGCAGCACAACGTGTTCCGCACCTACTGGCCGCTGGCCAGCGCCGAGAGCTTCCAGCCCCTGACACAAGGACCGCACGGCCTGGTGTCGAACCTTCCGCTRGCCGCATGAACCCCTTGCGACGCGGCGCATCGGCGCGGCTGCACAGCGCCAAGGGCGCGGCCTCCGCGCCCGCGCCGCTGGACGCGCAGCCCTTCGTGCCGGCGCCCGGCGACTACGCCGAATTCCTGCGCCTCATGCTGCCCAAGCAGCAGAAGAACGTGGCCAGCCACCGCTTGGGCAGCGAGCGCGTGTGGCTCAAGAAGGCCGGCCCGCGCCACGGCAAGTGGGGCTACCGCGTGATGGCGGCGGTCGCGCGCATGGCCCGGCTGGACATCATCAAGCCGGTGCCCAACCCGGGCGGCGAGGCCGCTATTGCCACCGAGGCGCGGCGCCTGCGGCAGCTCGCGGCCGCGGGCCTGCGCGTGCCGGCGGTGCTGGCGCAGCAGCCCGACGGCCTGCTGATCTCGGACCTCGGCGAAAGCGGTCGCGCCACCGTCGTGCTGCAGGAGCGGCTCGACCAGGCCGCCGCGGCCGGGCCGGCCGCGCTGCTCGCGGTCTGGCGCGTAGGGCTGGCCGCGATCGCCAAGGTGCATGTGCGCGGCCAGCACCTGAGCCAGGCCTTCGACCGCAACCTGGTGCAGTGCCCCGACGGCGTGATCGGCTACATCGACTTCGAGGACGACCCCTCCGAGGTCATGGCCCTGGCCGAGTGCCAGGCCCGCGACTGGCTCAGCTACCTGCACTCCACGGCCATGATGCTGGAAGCCGCCGCACCCGAAGCCGCCGGCCTGCACTGGCACGCCGCGCTGGCCGAGGTGGACACGGAAGTGCGCGAGCGCATCGCCGAGGCGGCGCGGCGCATGAAATGGGCGCAGAAGCTGCCCGCGAGCCGCCGCTGGGGCCGCGACACGCAGCGCGTGCGCGCGGTGGCGCGGCTGCTGGGGCGCTGGCACCTGGGGCCGGCTGCTGCGCTGCAGAACTAGCAGCGGTCGTCAGGGGCGCTGTTGGCGGCTGAGTTGCTTCTGCCGCCATCTGCGGAATGCGAGGTCGCCGAGCCAGCCGCCGGCAATGGCGCAAAGGGCCTGCACTGCAAGAGCGATGACGAAGGCTTGCGACAAATCGCTCTCGCTTTGGGCCCTGTTCATTTCGTACCACTGCCCAATGGGGACGAGCACGACCTTCGCAACAAGAAAACTGAGCGCAAATGCGCCGGCCAGAATACAGAGCAGTCGAATGAGTATCTTCATGGAACTCGGCCGATCCGTGATCGCTACATGAGCTACGGGCGATCAGGCTGCCTCTGCCGCCACTTGCGAAATGCCCAGTCGCCGAGCCAACCGCCCGCGATCAATGCGAGGAGTTGAACGGCGAGCGCGACCATGTACGCCTGGCCCAGGTCACCGTCGTTCCTTGCAAAGTTGAGCTCGTACCAATGGCCCACAGGGCCAATCAGCTTGTAGAAAACAAGGCTGAGTGCAATCGCTCCGACCAAAATACAGAGCAATCGAACGAGTGTTTTCATTTGGCCCAGATCAATGATGACCCCGCCCAACAGATGCGCCACGAGCTACTTGCGATCAAGCTGCTTCTGTCGCCATTTGCGAAATGCCCAATCTCCCAGCCACCCGCCCGCAACAGCGAAAATCGCTTGCACAGCAAGAGCGATAACGAAAGCGTCGGATACATCGTCGAAGCTCTGGGCCTTGTTCATTTCGTACCACTGCCCAATAGGGGCGAGCACGACTTTCGAAACAAGAAAACTGAGCACCAGCGCTCCGACCAAAATGCAGAGCAGTCGAGCGAGGATCTTCATAGGACCGGCCAAAACCATATAGCTTGCGCATGGCGCATGTCAGTGAGGACACCTTCCCAAGAGATCCGCCACTGAATGAGGAACCAGGACGAAAGTTTAGTCAACCGCGATCCATTCCAGAGATCGATATGGTCGCCCTGCCGCCCCTCACCCCAGTAGTTCTGGATGAACACGATGCCAGCGCGTCCTGCAATTTTGTCGAATCCTTCCTTGCCGGTGTACTTTTCGGTGCGCGACATAAGACCGGCGGTTCCCGAATCAAGCCAGCTCGCTAACTCCTGTGCCCGGATCGGATACTTCGGCTTGTCTTTTTGCCAGGAGTAGACGCCTCGAAAAGTGTCGAGATTCATGCTCGACCGGATAAAGGCAGCGCCAACGTTGATCGCACATTGGTCCTTGTAAACGTCCTTGTCCAATAAAGCGCCGTCGCCCTTGATATTGGGATGATTGGCCCAGAGCGTCGCGAAAGATGGTTGCATTTTTCCCGTCGAAACAAGAATTGAAGGGTGGCGCCAGTGAAAGCTAACACCGTCCCTCGCAGGTGTCGATGAGTCGGAAGTTGTCAATCCGCCGGTTTTCGCGCGTTTCTGCGCGCAGCGGCAATCGACCAGTCCCATGGGTGCAATTGGCGCGGCATGAGCCGAGCGCCATCACTGCGCCGGCTACGAAATCCCGAGCGCCGCCTGCACCACCACGCCGCGCAAGGCCAGCCGCTTCTTCATCGACAGCACCGCGCGGTCCTTGCTGAGCAGCAGCGCGCGGTGCGCCACCGCAAGGTCGATGAAGACCTGGTCGTCAGGGTCGCTGCAGACGCAGGGTGCGCGCGATGGAACGCCTTCGACCATGCGCACCCGCGCATCGAAGTCCGCCAGCACCGCGGGCACTTGCAGGCCGCGCTGCGCCATGCGCCGGGCGATCAGCGGGTAGCCGAGCACGCGCTCGAGTTCGACGCGCATCGCGGCCGTCGCGAGCCAGCGCAGCTCGCCCGCGGCCAGCATGGCGATCAGCGGCACCCAGGCGGGGTCTTCGAAGACCAGCAGGTCGAGCGCGATGTTGGTGTCGATGACGACGAGGCCGGATTCCGGAACGGTCATGGTGGCGTGCGATCGCGCACCCGCAGGTGCGCGCAGTGCTACTTCCTGGCCGAACCCGCAACCATGTCGAAGCGGAACAGCCGGCACTCGATGGGCCCGTTCCACATCGGCACGCGGCGCGATTCCTTCAGCCGCATCTGCCTGGGCAGCTTCAGGTCGGGCGTGAGCACCCAGGCGGTCCAGCCGGCGTAGTTCTTCTTCCAATGGGTGGCGAGCTGCGGAAAGAACTCGCCGCCGCCGTCGCTGCCTTCACCGCCGCCCTCGCCTGGGGTCTGCGCGGCCTCGCGGGCGCCGAAGCGCGCCACGCCGCCGACCTCGATGCGCTCGCCGTACGGCGGGTTGAGCATGATCACGCCGCCCTCGGCCGGCGGCATGCGCTGCAGCGCGTCGCCGCCGCGGAACTCGATGGCATCGGCAACGCCGGCGCGCTCCGCGTTGCGCTCGGCAAAGTCGACCATGCGGTGCGAGACGTCGGAGCCGAAGATGGCGACATCGCGCGGCACCGCCGACGATGCGGCTTCCTTCCTGATGGCGTCCCACACATGCGCCTGGAACGGCAGCAGCTTCTCGAAGCCGAAGCGCCTGAGCGATCCGGCCGCAATGCCGCGCGCGATCTGCGCCGCCTCGATGGCGATGGTGCCGCTGCCGCAGCAGGGGTCGTACAGCGGCTCGGCGGCCACGGCGCCGGTTTCGGGGTTCCACCAGCCGCTGGCGGCCAGCATGGCGGCGGCCAGCGTTTCCTTCAGCGGCGCATCGCCCTTGTCCTGGCGCCAGCCGCGCTTGAAGAGCGGCTCGCCGGAGGTGTCGATGTAGAGCGTGCAGTGCTCGGTGGTCAGGTGGGCGAACACGCGGCAGTCGGGCCACTGGGTCTCGATGCTCGGGCGCACGCCGCCGGCCTTGGCGCGGAAGCGGTCGGCAATGGCGTCCTTGATGCGCAGGGTGGCGAAGTTCAGGCTCTGCAGCGGGCTGTGCTGCGCCGTGGTCTCGATCTTGAAGGTCTGCTTGGGCGTGAACCAGATCTCCCAGGCCACGCCGCTGGCGATCGCGTAGAGGTCGTTCTCGCTGCGGTAGGGCGCGTGGGCCAGCTCGACCAGCACGCGCTGCGCGAGCCGGCTGTGCAGGTTGAGCTTGAGCGCGTCGCGCCATTCGGCGCGCACCCGCACGCCGCCGCGCAGCGTGAGCAGGTCCTGGCCGACGCGGCCGGTGAGCGCATGGACTTCCTGCGCGAGGAATTCCTCGACGCCGGCGGCGCAAGGCAAAAAGAGAGAGAGATCGTTCACGGGGGGTTCGCCATCATTCGGCCGCTGGGGAACGCCATTGTCGCCGCGCCGGGCCGCTTCTCTATATAGTGGATCGGCCGATGAATTCCACCACCGCGCCCATGGTTGCTCCGGCTGTCGCCGACGACGATGGGCGCTTTGCCATCCAGTGCGAGGTGCTGCGGCTGTCGATCCGCCCGATCGGGCCGGTGCTGCTGGCGCAATACCTGCTGAACTGCGGCGTGGCGGCGCTCTTTGCCTGGCAGTATTCGCTTTCCCGCGCACTGGTGTGGATCTCGCTCATCACCGCCGTGACGCTCATGCGCGGCTTCTTTCCGCAGCGCCTGCCCACCCCCTTCACCCCGCAAAGCCTGCGCGATGCACAGCGCACGCACACGGTGCGCACCGGCATCTGGGAGCTGGCGCACGGCCTGGCCGGCGTGCTGCTGTTCAACCCCGGCCAGCCCGAGCAGCAGCTGTTGCTCGGGCCCATGAAGGCGGTGGCGCTCATCGGCATCGGCCTGACCGCGATGATGTGGAAGCTGGTGGCCGAGCATTCGCGCCAGCTTGAGGAAAACATCGGCCTTCGCCTGAACGAGCGCAGCCTGCGCGAGCAGGCGCTGGCCGGGCTGCGCGCCTCCGAGCAGGCGCAGGCCGAGCGGCTGCGCTTCTTCTCGGCCGCCAACCACGACCTGCGCCAGCCGGTGATGGCCATCGGCCTGCAGGCCGAGGTGCTGCGCCAGCAGCTGGACAACGGCGCCGATGCGCCCGTGGTGCAGCACACGGTGGCCTCGCTCGCGCGCGCGCAGCAGGCGCTCGAAGGCCTGACCAACCAGCTGCTCGAGATCGGCCGCATCGAGGCGGCGGCCGATCCGCTGCAGCCGGTGGCGGTGCCGCTGGCGCCGCTTTTGGCCGACCTCGCGCGCCAGGCCGGCAATGGCCGCGTCACGGTGCGCTGCCCCGCCGATGCGGTGGGCTGGGCCGATGCGGTTTCGCTGCGCCGCGTGCTGGCGAACCTGGTCGACAACGCCGTCAAGTTCACGCCGCGCGGCCGGGTGCTGCTGGCTGTGCGCGCACGCCGGCGCGACACCGGGCGCGCCTGGCGGGTGGAGGTGCGCGACAGCGGCATCGGCATTGCGGCGGACTCGCAGGAGCGCGTGYTCGGCGACTTCGAGCAGATCGGCAACGTGGAGCGCAACCTGCAGCGCGGCCATGGGCTGGGCCTGGCGATCGTGCGGCGGCTGGCCGCGCAGCTCGGCATCCAGGTTTCGCTGCGTTCGGCGCCGGGGCGGGGCTCGGTGTTCGGCTTCGAGCTGCCCGCGGCGCCGGCCGATGCGCCGGTGGCGGCTCCCGCGCCCGCGGCACAGCCCCGGTCCGGCGCGGCGCACGCCCTGCGGCCCGGCCTGGCCGTGCTGGTGGTGGAAGACAACGCCGTGGTGGCCGACAGCCTCGGYGCGCTGCTGCAGCAATGGCAGCTCGCGCCGCGCGTGTACGCCAGCGCGGCCGAGGCGCTGGCGCTGGCCGACCTGCGCGCGCTCGACGTGGCGCTGTGCGACATCCGGCTGCCGGGCGCGCTCGACGGCATCGCGCTGGCGGAACGGCTGCAGCGGCAAAAGCCCTCGCTCGCCATCGCGCTGGTCTCGGCCGACATCGGCGAAGCCACCCAGCGGCTGGCCGCGGAGCGCGGCTGGCATGCGCTGCGCAAGCCGGTGCAGCCGGCCGAGCTGCATGCGGTGCTGATGCAGGCGCAGCAGGCGGCATCGGGGCGCTGACCGGGCGGGCGGTGCGTCTGGCACGGCTCGTGCACTGCCTTCACCGCTTCCGATATATGCTCCGCGCACAGGCCGCCGGTCCTGCCCCCGATGTCCATCGACACCCCCTCCCACCCCGCCRCCATGGCCGATGCGCCCGCCGATCCGCGCGGCCTGCGCGAACTGCGTTATGGSCCGGTCGCCATGGCGCTGCACTGGCTGCTCGCGGCCATGATCGTCGGCTCGCTCGGCGTCGGCCTCTACATGACCGGCCTGCCGCTCTCGCCGGCGCGCATCAAGCTCTACAACTGGCACAAATGGGCCGGCGTGACGATCCTGCTGCTGTCGGCCGTGCGCCTGCTGTGGCGGCTGCGCCATCCGCCGCCGCCGCTGCCGGCCGAAGCGGCGGCGGCCATGCCGCGCTGGCAGCGCAGCGGCTACCGCGCGAGCCACGCGCTGATGTACCTGCTGTTCCTGGCGGTCCCGCTGTTCGGCTGGGCCTACAGTTCGGCGCTGGGCTTTCCGGTCGTGTGGTTCGGCGTGCTGCCGCTGCCCGACTTCGTGCCGGTCGACAAGGAATGGGCCGAGGCCGTGCTCAAGCCGCTGCACAAGGGCAGCGCCTTCACGCTGGCCGCGGTGGCGCTGCTGCACGTGGCGGCGGTGCTCAAGCACCACTGGATCGACCGCGATGGCATCTTGAAACGCATGTGGCCCGCGCCACGCAAGGAATCCGCCGGATGAAGCGCACCTCCCGTCTCTGTCTTGCGGCCGCCCTGGCGTTCGCCCCTCTCGCGCCCGCGCTCGCCGAGCCCGCCACGGCCACTCGGCTGGTGGCGGACAAGAGCCAGATCGCCTTCGTGAGCAAGCAGATGGGCGTGCCGGTGGAAGGCACCTTCAAGAAGTTCGATGCGCAGGTGGCCTTCGACCCGCGCAAGCCCGAAGGCGGCACAGTCGCATTGCAGATCGACACGGGCAGCGCGTCGCTGGGCGTTCCGATGAGCGACGCCGAACTGCCCAAGCCGCCGTGGTTCGACACGGCGCATTTTCCGCAGGCCAGTTTCCAGTCGAGCGCGATCAAGGCGCTGGGCGACGGCCGCTTCGAGATGGCGGGCAAGCTCACCATCAAGAACATCTCGCGCCCGATCACGGTGCCGGTGAGCATTGCGCCGGCCGGCGCCCACGCGGTGGCCAGCGGAAGCTTTACGATCCAGCGGCTCGACTACAA
Organism: Variovorax sp. 01T439_2; assembly: GCF_056398445.1. Lineage (NCBI taxonomy): Bacteria > Pseudomonadati > Pseudomonadota > Betaproteobacteria > Burkholderiales > Comamonadaceae > Variovorax > Variovorax sp. 01T439_2. The sequence goes on along the minus strand of NZ_JBFTPJ010000308.1, from coordinate 3,023 downwards.
GGTGGGCGACGGCGAGTGGACCGACACCTCGGTGGTCGGCAACGAGGTGCTGGTTCGCTTCAAGTTCACGCTCGCGGGGTTCGGTCCGCTCTGAATTCCTTTATTTCGTTCTCACGCCACGCACGCCCATTGCCATGAAGAAGCTCCTCCTCGCTGCCGCGCTCTCAGCCGCGGCGGCCCTTGCCACCCCTGCCCTGGCACAGGAATACACCGCGCCGCCCGTCGCCGCCAAGCCCGCGGGCGGCCCGGTGAAGAACGCCAGCTACGTGATCGACCCCACCCACACCTTCGTGATGTACGAGATGGGGCACTACGGCACCACCACCAACCGCGGCCGCTTCAGCACCAAGGACGGCTCGGTGCAGATCGACGGCAGCGGCAGCAGCGGCAAGGTCGACATCACGATGGACATCAGCTCCATCAACACCGGCGTCGACCTGCTCAACCGCCACGTGCAAAGCAAGGACTTCTTCAACGTGGCCGAATTCCCGACCGGGCGCTTCGTGGCGGACCGCATCGAGTTCAACGGCGACAAGGTGGCCGACGTGCCGGGCACGCTCACGCTGATGGGGCAGACCAAGCCCGTCACGCTCAGGGCCGTGCGCTTCAACTGCTACCTGAACCCGCTCATCAACCGCCAGGTCTGCGGCGGCGACTTCGAGACGACAGTGCAGCGCAGCGACTGGGGCATCACCTGGGGCCTGAACTTCGGCTTCGAGAACAAGGTGAAGCTGCTGGTGCAGGTCGAAGCGGTCAATGTGCAGCAATAGAAGAAGAAGAAGAAGGAGGCAACCATGAGCGGCATCACGGTTCCGTTGCTGGGCATCGCGGGCGCAATGATCGTCGGGGCCATGAGCCCCGGACCGAGCTTCGTCATGGTGGCGCGCACCGCCGTGTCGTCGTCGCGCCGCGACGGCCTGGCCGCGGCACTGGGCATGGGCGCGGGCGGCGTGGTGTTCGCGATTGCGGCGCTGGTCGGGCTGCAGGCAGCCTTCCTCGCGGTGCCGGCGCTCTACCTGGCGGTGAAGCTGCTCGGCGGCGCCTACCTTGTGTACCTGGGCGTCCGCATCTGGCGCGGTGCGCGCGAGCCGCTGTCCGCCGCGCAGGACGAAGGCGCGGCCGCAGGCACGGGCAGCAATGCGCGGCGCGCGTTTCTCCTCGGCATGGGCACGCAGGTCAGCAACCCGAAGACGGCGGTGGTCTACGCCAGCATCTTCGCGGCCTTCCTGCCGCGCGAGGTGCCGCTGGCGCTGGCGCTCGCGGTGCCGGCGGTGATCTTCTGCATCGAGACCGGCTGGTATGCGGTCGTCGCGCTGGCGCTCTCGTCGGCGGCGCCGCGCTCGGCCTACCTGCGCTACAAGGCCTGGATCGACCGCGCGGCCGGCGGCGTGATGGTGCTGCTGGGCCTCAAGCTGCTGTCGGGCGTGCGCAGCAGCAGCTGAGCCGCGCGGGCTACAGCAGGCTCTCGGGCGTCAGCGGCGCCAGCATCTCGAGCATGGTGCGGCCCCAGAAATCGGAGTCGGGCTCCTCGTTCAGCACGGTGGTCCGGCCGGCCTCCTCCTCGCTGATCCACTCGATGCGCGCATTGCCGCTGTCCTTCGCAAAGCGCAGCCGGTAGGCGCCCTGCTGCTTCAGCACCTCGATGAGCTTGAGCGTCTGCTGCGCCATCTCGGGGCTGCGGATGAACAGGCCGATCTCGGTGTTGTGCGTTTCGGAGCGCGGGTCGAAATTCATCGAGCCAACGAAAAGAACCTGCCGGTCGATCACCGCCGACTTGGCATGCAGCCGGCCCACCGAAGTGCCGAACAGGCCGAGCCGCACGCTGCGACGCGTGCGCGTGGTGCTCAGTTCGTACAGCTCGGCGCCGAGCTCGAGCATCTCGGGCCGGTAGCGGCGGTAGGCGGTGTGGACCAGCGGCTCGTCGGTGGCGGCGAAGGAATTGGTGACGATGCTGATCTTCACGTTGCGCCGGCGGATCTCGCGCATCACTTCGAGCCCCGCCTTGCCCGGGATCAGGTAGGGCGAGACGATGGTCACCTCGGAGCGCGCGCGGCGCATCTGCTCGACCACGTTGTAGCGCACGCTGTCGACGTCGAGCAGCGGCACGCCGCCGTACGAGGCGGTCTTGCCGATCACGCGCTCGGGCGAATCGGCATACGCCTCGGCCAGCGTCCAGATCAGGTCGAGCTTGCCGGCATCCAGGTCTTCGGCGATCGGGCTGTAGCCGAGCAGGTCGTTGGGCGCGGGCCGGGGCGGCGGCGGCGTGGTGTCCGGCCCGGTGGCGGTGTCGAAGCGCTTCTGCAGCTCGTCACGTGTCAGCGCGCTCGCCACCACCGACTGGACCGGCCGCACATAGACGCTGTTCCAGTACTGGTCGAACAGCGCGCCCAGGCGCGGAATCAGCGCGCCGGCGACGAAGGTGTCGAGATCGAGAAAATTCTCGCCCGCCGTGCGCCTGAAATACTGGTTGCCGATATTGCGCCCGCCCGCCACCGCCATCGCGCCATCGGCGATGAAGAGCTTGTTGTGCATGCGCCGGTTGACGCGGCTGAAGTCGAACAGCGAGGCGGTGAAGCGCCTGAGCAGGCTGCCGCGCCCGGCCGGAAAGGGATTGAACAGGCGCAGCTCGACATTCGGCGTGGCGGCCAGGCCGAGCAGCAGTTCGTCCTCGCCCGAGGTGTAGAGATCGTCCATCAGGAGCCGCACGCGCACGCCGCGCCGGGCCGCGTCGCGCAGCGTGCGCAGCAGGTAGCGGCCGGTCTCGTCGTTCTMGATCTGGTAGTACTGCACGTCGAGCGTGCGCTGGGCGCGCCGCGCGAGCTGGATGCGGGTGTCGAAGGCAAAGTCGCCGCCCGGCATCAGGCGGAAGCCGCTCAGGTCGGGGTCGGGCTGCGAGRCCTGCGCGATCTTGCCGAGCGCGGTGTCGGCCGAGGCGGCCATGGCCCGGGTGGCCGGGCGCGGCAGCCTGCTCAGGCGCTTCACCGCCTCGCTGTTCGACTTCAGCCGCGTCAACCGGCGCATGC
>NZ_JBFTPJ010000307.1:0-5948 GCF_056398445.1 Variovorax sp. 01T439_2 | reverse complement strand
AGAGCACACCGCCCAGGCGCAGGCTGGCGCGCGTCATGCCCCAGTAGGCGCCGCGCAGCGAGAGCGGCGCCAGCGGCTCGGCCAGCGCACGCGACTCGTCGGCGGTGTTGCCAGCCAGGTGCGCGGTGCGCAGGTCGACCAGCGCGGGCGGCTGGTCGAACAGCTGCAGGATGAATTCGCGGATCGCCTGCACCGCCGGCGCGCGGTCCCTCTCGCCCAGCGTGTCGTGGAAGAAGCCCGGCAGTTCGAGCTTGGTTTTGACGGCGCTGCCCAGCCGCTCGAAGAACTGGTGCTGCGGCTTGTGGTGCACCACCCAGTCCGATCCCGAGATCAGCAGCTGCACCGGCAGCGTGATCGCGTTGGCGTCGGCCACCACGCGGTCGGCGGCTTCGTAGAGGCCGAGCAGGATGTTGACCGCGATCGGCCGCGAGATCAGCGGATCGCTTTCGTAGCTTGCGATGCGCTCGGGGTCGTGCGTGAGGAACTTCGCCTTCACATAGCTGTTGACGAAGAACAGGCCGCGCAGCTTGTGCATCAGCCCGAGCCCGGCGCGTGCAAAGGGCACGTAGAGCTTCACCTTGAAGGCCGGCGAGGCCAGCGTGAGCCCGCGCACCTTGGGCGCGTAGTCGTGCGCCCAGGTGGAGACCAGCACGGCCCCCACGCTCTGCGCAATCACGTGGATGTCGTGCTCCGGCACGCCATGCGCGCTGCCGATGTGCTGGACGAAGGTCTGGACGTCGCGCACCGAGGTGGCAAAGCTCGGGCTGTAGCCGCGCTGGCCCGGCGAGCGGCCGTGGCCGCGCGCGTCCCAGGCGAAGAAGTCGAAGTCGGGCAGGTCGAGCTCGTCGACCAGGTGCGCCATGCGCGCCCCGTGCTCGTGGCCGCGGTGGAACAGCACGATGGCGCCGCGCCGTGCGCCGCCCGTGGCCGGCCAGTGCCGGTAGAAGAGCGATTCGCCGTCGTGCGTGCGGAACTGGCGCTCCTGCGGACTGCGTTGTGGATGGGTGCTTGTGTCGGTCATCGGATCCCTGTCGCTATTCATATGTTTGTTCGTCGTGTGCGGTCTACGCCGCCTCGGCCAGTGCGCGGCGCACGCGGTTGACCACCGTCCAGGCCACGAGCGCCGCGGCCAGCGGCATCAGCCATGCCGCCCAGCCCGGCAGCGGCCAGCCCAGCGCCACATAGAGGCCGAGCGCGCCGAACACGAAGGCGCGGTCGCTCTTGCCGAGCGGCCCGTCGTAGCGGCGCGAGGCACCTACCGTGGGGCCCAGCGCACCCGCGAATTCGCTCAGCCCCGCGAGCACGATCACCGTGCCGACCCAGAACGGGCTGAACGGCGGCACCAGCGCAAACGGCAGGTACAGCGCGGCGTCGGACACCACGTCGGTCAGTTCGTTGAGGAAGGCGCCGAGCCGGCTTTGCTGGCCGTGCTCGCGCGCCAGCATGCCGTCGATGGCGTTGAACGCCATGCGCACGAACATCCAGGCCGGAATGAGCCCGAAGGCGGCCAGCGACGGCGCCGCAAAGAAAAGCCAGAGCCCGAGCGCGACCGAAACCGCGCACGCGGCCAGCGTGACCTGGTTGGCGGTGACGCCCATGGCATGCAGGCGCCCCACGAGCGGCCGCAGCAGGCCCTGGAACCGGGGTTTCAGTTCGTAGATCGACACGTGCCGGCTTCCCCTCGTTTGTTATATGGCCGAAGCATTCTGCCAGTGTGGCAGGCACTAAACTTGCCCTTGCAGCCTCTCATTCCATGACCATCCAGACCGACGATTTCGCCCCAGCCCCGCCCCGCGTGGTGTCCGCCGCCCCCGCTTCGCCCCAGGAAGAGGCCATCGAGCGGGCGCTGCGCCCCAAGCTGCTGGACGAATACGTCGGCCAGGCCAAGGTCCGCGAGCAGCTCGAGATCTTCATCGGCGCGGCGCGCAAGCGCAAGGAAGCGCTCGACCACGTGCTGCTGTTCGGCCCGCCGGGCCTCGGCAAGACCACGCTGTCGCACATCATCGCGGCCGAGCTGGGCGTGAACCTGCGCCAGACCTCCGGGCCGGTGCTCGAGAAGCCCAAGGACCTGGCGGCGCTCCTGACCAACCTGGAGCCCAACGATGTGCTCTTCATCGACGAGATCCATCGCCTGAGCCCGGTGGTCGAGGAAATCCTCTACCCCGCGCTGGAGGACTACCAGATCGACATCATGATCGGCGAGGGCCCCGCGGCGCGCAGCATCAAGCTCGACCTGCAGCCCTTCACGCTGGTGGGCGCCACCACCCGCGCCGGCATGCTCACCAACCCGCTGCGCGACCGCTTCGGCATCGTGGCGCGGCTGGAGTTCTACACGCCCGAGGAACTGGCGCTCATCGTGCGGCGCAGCGCCGGCCTGCTCAAGGTCGACACCGACGCGGCCGGCGGCTTCGAGATCGCGCGCCGCTCGCGCGGCACGCCCCGCATCGCCAATCGCCTGCTGCGGCGCGTGCGCGACTACGCCGAGGTGAAGGGCAACGGCCGCATCACCGAAGAGATCGCGCACAAGGCGCTTGCCATGCTCGACGTCGACCCGCAGGGCTTCGACCTGATGGACCGCAAGCTGCTCGAAGCCGTGATCCACCGCTTCGACGGCGGCCCGGTGGGGCTGGACAACGTGGCAGCCAGCATCGGCGAAGAACGGGACACCATCGAGGACGTGATCGAGCCCTACCTCATCCAGCAGGGCTACCTGCAGCGCACCCCGCGCGGGCGCATCGCCACGTTGGCGGCCTACCGCCACCTGGGCGTGACGCCGCCTTCGAGCCGCTCCGACGGACAAGACCTCTTCGGAATCTGACGACCCATGCATACCCATGACCTGAGTGCCTGGCAGCACGACCATCATTTCGGCGCAGGCAACGAATCGGCCGAGCGCAGCACCCGCCTCGTGATGTGGATCACCGCCGCGATGATGGTGGTCGAGATCGGCGCCGGCTGGTGGTTCAACTCCATGGCGCTCCTGGCCGACGGCTGGCACATGAGCTCGCATGCGCTGGCCATCGGGCTGAGCGCCTTCGCCTATGCGGCGGCGCGGCGCTATGCGCGCGATCCGCGCTTTGCCTTCGGCACCTGGAAGATCGAGGTGCTGGGCGGCTTTGCGAGCGCGCTGATGCTGCTCGGCGTTGCGGCGCTGATGGTGGTGGGTTCGATCGAGCGGCTCCTCTCGCCCTCGGTCATCCACTACCGCGAAGCCGTGGCGGTGGCTGTGCTCGGTCTGGTGGTCAACCTGGTCTGCGCGCGGCTGCTGGGCTCGGCGCACCATCACGGGCATGGGCACGACCATGGCCATGCGCACCATCACCACGACGACCATGGCCACGCCCACGGCCACGACCTGAACCTGCGCTCCGCCTACCTGCACGTGGTGGCCGATGCCGCCACCTCGGTGCTGGCCATCGGCGCGCTGCTCGGCGGCTGGTTCTTCGGCTGGTCCTGGCTCGATCCGGTGATGGGCATCGTCGGCGCGGTGCTGGTGGCCGTGTGGGCCAAGGGCCTGCTCAAGGAAACCGGCAAGGTGCTGCTCGACCGCGAGATGGACCATCCCGTGACGGCCGAGATCCGCGAAGGCGTGGAAACCATGCTGGCCGATTCGGAAACCCGCGTGTCCGACCTGCACGTGTGGCGCGTGGGCCGCGAGGCCTATGCCTGCGCGCTCACGGTGGTGACGCATTCGCCCACGCTCACGGCGGACGAGGTGCGGGCCTGCTTTTCGATGCACGAGGAAATCCGGCACTCGACCGTGGAAATTCAACGCTGCTGAGGACGCCCCCGAGGCGCGGGCTTCGGCGCGTCATCGATATGTCACGGGATCGCCATCGCCCGGTCACGCGTTGGTGGGAGCCTACCCGTCCATGCAACGCGACGATGCTTTCCTGCGCGCATGGCGCGACACCGCGACCCGGGCCCCCGAGCCGGAGGACGACGATCTTGCGCGCCCGCCGCTGCGCTGCCGCACCCTCTGGATCTCCGACCTGCACCTGGGCACGCCCGGCTGCCAGGCCCGCGCGCTGCTCGATTTTCTCAAGCACACCGAGTGCGAAACCCTGTTCCTGGTCGGCGACATCATCGACGGCTGGCAACTCAAGCGGAACTGGTACTGGCCGCAGGCGCACAACGACGTGATCCAGAAGCTGCTGCGCAAGGCGCGCAAGGGCACCCGCGTGATCTTCATCCCGGGCAACCACGACGAGTTCGCGCGCAAGTACCTGAACCACAACTTCGGCGGCATCGACGTGGCCGAGGAATGGATCCACGAAACCGCCGACGGCCGCAAGCTCTGGATCATCCACGGCGACCTGTTCGACGGCGTGATCCAGTGCGCCAAGTGGCTCGCGCACGTGGGCGATTCGCTCTACGAATTCACGCTCAAGCTCAACCGCCACCTCAACTCGCTGCGTGCGCGCATGGGGCTGCCGTACTGGTCGCTTTCCAAGTACCTCAAGGGCAAGGTCAAGCGCGCCGTGAGCTACGTGGGCGACTTCGAGAACGCCGTGGCGCGCGAGGCCCGCAAGCGCGGCGTGCAGGGCGTGGTCTGCGGCCACATCCACCATGCCGAGATGCGCGACATCGACGGCATCCTCTACTGCAACGACGGCGACTGGGTCGAGAGCCTCACGGCGCTGGCCGAGCATGCCGATGGCACGCTGGAGATCATCGACTGGGCGCAGCACATGCCGGTGCCGGCCAAAGCGGGGGCGCCGCGCGAGGCCGTCGCGGCCTGAGCAGGCGCCCTGCGGTTCTTCAGCGCGGCATCGTGTCGAGCTGCGTCACGGGCGCACTGTCATTGCCCCATGACCCGCGAATGAAGGTCAGCACCGCGGCCACGTCGCCTGCATCGAGCACCTGCCCGAACGGCGGCATGCCGTAGGGCCGCGGATTGCCCGCGGTGGAGGGCAGGTAGCCGCCGTGCGCGATCACCTGGATCAGGTTGGTCGTCTCGGCCATGTTCACGGCGCGGTTGCCCGCCAGCGGCGGAAAGGCGCCGGGCGCGCCCTGGCCCTGGTCGCCATGGCAATAGGCGCATTGCTGGTCGTAGATTTTGGCGCCGCGGGCCATGGTGCCGGCATCGCGGCGCGTGGTTGCGGCGGCCGGGCGCACGGGGGCCGCGGCTTGCGCCGGCACGCCGGGCAGGTCCTTCAGGTAGCTGGCCATCGCAGCCAGGTCGGCCTCGCTCAGGTGCTGCGTGCTGCGAAAGACCACGTCGGCCATCGGCCCCATGACCGAGCCGCGCGGCGCCACGCCGTTCTTGAGCAGCGCCACCACGTCGGCCGCCGGCCAGTCGGCCACGCCGGCCTGGTGCGGGTCGGCGAGCGATGGTGCATACCAGTTCTCCGCCGCGATCAGCCCGCCCGAAAGGCCCAGCTTCACCTGCGTGGCGCCGAGCGAATCGCGGCTGCCGTGGCAGGCGATGCAGTGGCCCAGCCCGCCGACCAGGTAGGCGCCGCGGTTCCATTCGGCCGGCTTGGCCGTGTTGGCCACGAAAGCCTCGGGCTTGAAGGAGAGCGCCCGCCAGACGGCGAGTGCAGCCTGCGTGTCGTAGGGAAAGCGCAGCCGGTGCGCCAGGTTGGGCGCCGGCGCGGGCGGCAGGCTGCGCAGGTAGGCGTAGATCGCGTCCGAGTCTTCGCGCGTGACCTGCGTGAAGTTCGGATACGGGAACGCGGGGTACAGCAGGCGGCCGTCCTTGCTGCGGCCGTTGTGCATCGCGCGCCAGAAGTGCGCGCTGCTCCAGCTGCCGATGCCGTTCTGCGCGTCGGGCGTGAGGTTGCTCGAATACACGGTGCCGAAGGGCGTCTCGATCGGCAGTCCGCCGGCATAGGGCTGGCCGCCGCGCGTGGTGTGGCAGCCGGCGCAGTTGCCGGCCAGTGCAAGGTAGCGCCCGCGCTCGATCAGTTGCGGCGTGGCGTCGAAGGCTTCGGCCTGCTCCGGCA
>NZ_JBFTPJ010000306.1:0-5964 GCF_056398445.1 Variovorax sp. 01T439_2 | reverse complement strand
GCACTACCTCGAACCTCACACCAGCCGGGTTGTTCGAGCCGCTGAACTTGTCGGCAAAGAACTGGAAGGTCTTGACCGCGTTCGAGCCCGAGGGTGCCATCAGACCTGACAGGGGGTCGATCCAGGCGATCTTGACGGTTTCTCCCCTCTGCGCGGAGGCAGCAGTGGCATAGGCTAAGGCGGCGATTGCCGTAGCAATTTTGATGGCAAGCTTCATGGGATGTCTCCTGTCAAGAAAGTTGATCTGGTCTGGGCTAAACCATTTGAGTCAGCTGATTCGTCTCGGCGAGTTCCCGCAGGCGGAATTTCTGCACCTTCCCCGACGCCGTCAGCGGAAAGGCGTCGCAACTGAACCAGACAGTCGGCAGCTTTTGAGGCGCAAGCATTGAGAGGCAGTGCGCGCGCAGCGCCTCGGCCGCCGGCAGCGGCATACCCGCTCGGATCTGCACGGCCGCGCCCACCACCTCGCCCCATCTGGCGTCAGGGATGCCGAATACCACAGCCATGGCAACGGTGGCATGCTCCATCAGACGCGCCTCGACCTCGGCGGGATAGATGTTCTCGCCACCGCGAATGATCATGTCCTTGAGTCGGCCTGTGACCCGTAGATAGCCGCGCCGGTCCAGGGTGCCGAGATCGCCAGTGCGCAACCAGCCATCGGGCCGCATTGTCTGGGCAGTTTCCTCTGGCATCTCGAAATAGCCAAGCATGCACTGAGGGCCGCGCACTTCGATTTCCCCTTCAGCTCCGACGGATTGGGTTTTTCCCGAGGCGGGATCCGCGATGCGAATTTCGACTTGTGGCAGAGGTTGGCCCACTGTCGTTGCTTTGTCCTCCTGGTTGTCGTTGGGGCCGACCATGCTGATCGTCGGGCTGCATTCGGTCTGTCCGTAGAGCGTCAGCAGATCGCAATGAAAGCCGGTTTCGATGCGGTGCAGCAGCTCGGGCGGAACGGGGGCGCCGCCGGAGATGGCAACACGCAGAGTGCTGAGGTCGTACTGGTCGCGCTTGGGGTGATCAAGCATCGCGATCTGCATGGTCGGAACACCATAGAACACGTCGCAGCGCTCTAATGCGATCGCCCGCATGAGCGTTTCAGGCTCAAACAGCAGCGGCAGCACGTAGGTCGATCCGGTTGTCACACAGCCCAGGGAACTGAGTACTGCACCTGCGGTGTGGAACAGCGGCATGGGGCTGATTACGACGCTGGCCTCGATGCCGGCCCGGTTGCATGTCAGCCTGGCACTTGTAACCAGGCCCGCGTGATGCAGCAGTGCTCCTTTGGGGTTGCCGGTGGTGCCAGAGGTGTACTGGATCTGGGCCGGATCCAGCGCTTGCACATGCGGTAGCTCGCCTCGGGCTGAGTGCGTGCGGACCTCGGTCTGCCAATTCAGCAGACAGAAGGTCTCGCGCACTTCTCCTGCCACCTCACGCGCGACTGCGGCCATGTCGGTGCCGCGGAATTCAGCCGTGTACAGCAGCCCGGTGCAGCGGGACTGGCGCAACGCGTAGCGCAGTTCGGCGCTGCGCAGCGCCGGGTTGGCAGTAACGAGCACCAGACCTGCCAGTGCCACGCCGTATTGCAGGATGACCCACTCAGGCACGTTGGGCGCCCAGAGACAGACGCGCTCGCCAGGAGTGAAGCGCGTAAGCAACCAGTGCGCGCATTGTTCGGCCTGAGCAAGCAGTTCCGCATACGTCCAGCGGCGCGCCGTGTCGCTCGCGCCTGTGAGCGACGGCAGGCCCGGCGGCATGACTTCGACCAAGGCGATGCGCTCCGGATGGCGTCGTGCCGCGTCCCGCAAGGCATCGCCGGTGGTCATTAGGAGCAGAGGTACCGAAGTGTCAGCAGGCAGGTGCGACAGTGTCGGGTCGGGAAAGTCGTGGCTCATGGCATTGTCTCCAGAAGAATCCGGGCCGCGTGGACCCATTGCGTGATCAGTTGCTGCCGTTTCACAGGACTGCGCAGGACGCTGGACAGCGCCAAGCTGCGCAGGARTTCCAGGTCATGGTCGCGATAGCCGCCTGGGCGGGGCACGCATCGATGGATGAAAACATTGAATGCACCGCCCCATCGCCGTACTTGCGGGCCTTGCGCTCGGCCTTCAGCATCGCGCCACCCCTGCCTCGGCACGTGCGACCGCCCATAGTCTCGATTGGGACCGCTGGCACTGCGGTATCGGAATCGGCCTTTGGGCAATGCCGTCACTGGGAGGAGTGATTGAACTGTCATCGTGGGGCAGTTTATGAAGTACCACCACATCGACATGTCACAAAAGAGACGATAACAGTCACAAGTGACTGTTAAAAACAGTCATAGCTGACTGCGTAGTTGCTCTCCGACGGAGGCGCAGTGGCCTGATGCTGAAATGAACCATCCCAGAGACAGGAATCCCGTGCCCACCTTTTCCACCCTGACCATCGAACAGGACGCGCAATCCCCGCGTGTCGCCCGTCTGCTTCTTAGCCGCCCAGAGCGGTTCAACGCCATCAGTCATGCGATGCCCGGTGAAATCCGAGCGGCGGTCGAATGGGCCAATGCGAACGACGAGGTGCATGTCATCGTCGTCGAGGGAACCGGCAAGGGCTTCTGCGGTGGCTACGACCTCGTAGACACTGCCGAGCAGCAGGCCGATCATCCCTGCCAGCAGGAGCGGTACCCGTGGGATCCGATGGTGGACTACGCCTGCATGAAGCGCTACACCGAGGACTTCATGAGTCTGTGGCGCAGCCCCAAACCCACGATTGCCAAGGTGCACGGCGCGGCAGTGGCCGGCGGCAGCGACATCGCCCTGTGCTGCGATCTGCTGGTCATGGCCGAGGACGCGCGCATCGGCTACATGCCCACGCGGGTGTGGGGCTGTCCCACCACCGCCATGTGGACCTACCGACTCGGGCCGGCGCGGGCCAAGCAGTTGATGTTCACCGGCGATGTGCTCGACGGCCGCACGGCCGCGGATTGGGGCCTGGCCAATCTCGTGGCTCCGCCCGTCGAACTCGAGGAGCGCACGATGCAGTTGGCCTTGCGCATCGCCGGCGTGCCGCGCAGCCATCTGGCCATGCACAAGATGGTAGTGAATCAGGCAATGTTGACGATGGGCCTAGAGCAGACACAGATGTTCGCGACTGTGTTCGACGGCGTCACGCGCCACAACCCCGAGGGCCTATGGTTCCGCCGTTATGCGCAGGAGGCGGGCTTCAAGGCTGCAATCCAGTGGCGCGACAGCGGCAAGCCCATCCCGGAAGGCGACGAGGCGCGTGCCTTGATTCGTGACATCGAAGCCCGGCGTGGCGAATAGCTTCAGCCGCACTTCCTATGAATGAGGCCTTTGTTTACGACGCCGTTCGCACTCCGCGCGGCAAGGGCAAGACCGACGGCTCGCTGCACGAGGTCAAGCCGATCACACTAGCTGTCGGATTGCTGCGGGCCTTGCAGCAGCGCACCAGCCTGGACACGGCTCGCGTGGACGATGTGGTCATGGGCATCGTGACACCCGTAGGAGACCAGGGGGGCTGTCTGCCGAAGATCGCGGCGCTTGCGGCGGGCTGGGACTGGAACGCCAGTGGCATCCAGATCAACCGCTTCTGCGCTTCCGGCCTGGATGCCATCAACCAAGCCGCGCAGCGCGTGCGCTCGGGATGGGATGACTTGATCGTCGCGGGAGGCATCGAAAGCATGAGTCGGGTGCCCATGGGCAGCGATGGAACAGCGTGGGCGCTGGACCCGCGCACGAGCATCGACAACGCTTTTGTGCCGCAAGGTATCTCCGCCGACCTTATTGCATCGACTGAGGGATTCACCCGTGAGGACGTGGATGCCTATGCACTTGCTTCGCAGCAACGCGCCGCAAGGGCGCTGGCCGAAGGACGCTTCGCACGCAGCGTCGTACCCATTCGCGATGGCAACGGCTTGATGATCCTGGACCACGATGAATTCGTGCGGCCTGACAGCACGATGGCTGGCTTGRCGGCGCTCAAGCCTTCGTTCGAGCAGGCCGGCCATATGGGCTTCGACGCCGTCGCGCTGCGCCGCTATCCGCAACTCGACCGCGTCCGGCACGTACACACCCCAGGGAACAGTTCGGGCGTCGTGGATGGCGCCGCTGCGGTGTTGGTCGGCAATGAGCGTGTGGGCGCTGCGCTGGGATGGACGCCGCGCGCGCGCGTCGTGGCAGTTGCGCTCACCGGCAGTGAACCGACCCTCATGTTGACCGGTCCGGTGCCAGCCGCGCGCAAAGCGCTGCAGCGCGCCGGCCTCACGGTCGACCAGATCGACCTGTTCGAAGTCAACGAGGCGTTTGCGAGCGTACCCCTGCATTTCATGAAGCACATGAAGGTGCCGCACGAGAAGGTCAACGTCAACGGTGGTGCGATCGCATTGGGGCACCCGCTGGGCGCTACCGGCGCGATCCTCGTCACCACACTGTTAGATGAGCTGGAACGGCGCCAGCTGCGCTATGGACTGGTCACGCTGTGCGTCGGCGCCGGCATGGGCATCGCCTCCATCTTCGAACGGATCTGAACTCCATGAAGACTCTTCAGTACGACCTCGACACCGGCACTGGCGTTGTCACACTGACCTTCGACGATCTCGATGCCTCTGTCAATACTTTCAACGATGCTTGGCGGACCGACATGCAAGCCGCGCTCGATCGCATGAGCGAAGGGGGCAGCCGGCCACGCGGTGTCATCCTCGCTTCCGCCAAGGACACGTTCTTTGCCGGCGCCAACTTGAAGGACGTGCTTGCGCAGTGGCCCGCCGATCCCGCGCAGGTGTTTGCGCGCACCGAGGCGGGCAAGAAGCTGCTGCGCCGACTGGAAACCTTGGGCTGTCCGGTGGTGGCGTGCATTGCCGGCAGCGCACTGGGCGGCGGCTTCGAGCTCGCACTGTGCGCGCACCACCGCGTGGTTGTCGACGATGCCAGAGTGCAACTCGGCTTTCCGGAGGTTGGCCTCGGCCTGATTCCCGCGGGGGGAGGCGTGACCAAACTCGTGCGTCTGCTAGGGCTCGAGTCCGCCATGCCGTACATCCTGGAGAGCCGAGTGATGAGTCCGAGCGCAGCACGAGATGCTGGTCTCGTACACGCCGTGGTGCCGTCCGGTCTCGGCGCCGCCGCAGCGCTGCGCGAGGCTGCATTGGCGTGGATCGAGGCCCATCCACAGGCGCAGCAGCCTTGGGAGGTCAAGGGACACCGCATCCCCGGCGGCGCGCCGGGCTGTCCGAAGCTGGCACCGCTGCAGATGCTGGCGCCGGCGATGCTTTTCCAAAAGACGAGGGGGAGATACCCAGCCGCTGAAGCGGCCTTGAGTTGCATGGTGGAAGGGGCGCAATTGGATGTGGACACCGCGCTGCGGCTGGAAACGCGAGCGCTCGTCGGCCTGCTGACACACCCTGTCACGCGCAACCTGATCCAACTCTTCTTCGACCGCAATGCCGTCAGGCGGGGGCGGTCACGCCCACAGGGTGTCGCGCCGTGGCAAGCGGGCAAGGTAAGCATCCTGGGGGCGGGCATGATGGGGGCCGGGATCGCGCAGGTCTGTGCAGCGCACAGTCTGAACGTGGTGTTGAAGGATGTGAGCATCGAATTTGCCGAGGCCGGCAAGGAGCGTGTCCGCCGTCTGACCGATCAGCGTGTGCATGCGGGGCGCATGACGCCGTCTCAGCAGGCTGCGATTCTGGAGCGCATCGAGCCCGCCGCCGAGGTGTCGGCGTTGGACGGCAGCGACCTCATTATCGAGACGGTGTTCGAGGATCGCGCGCTCAAAGGCCGCGCGACCGGCGAAGCCGAGCCGTGCCTGCGTCCAGACGGCGTCTTCGCGAGCAACACGTCGACCCTGCCCATCACCGGGCTAGCCGAAGCGGTCAGCATGCCCGAGCGCTTCATCGGCCTGCACTTCTTTTCACCTGCCGACAGGATGGAGCTCGTGGAGATCGTCGTTGCCGAGAAGACCAGTGCCGAGACG
>NZ_JBFTPJ010000305.1:0-5983 GCF_056398445.1 Variovorax sp. 01T439_2 | reverse complement strand
ACCTCTGCCTGCGCGCCTACGTGCCGCGCGCCGAACTGCTCGACGGCCACTACCTGCTGCCGCCCCTCACCGTCACCAAGGAAACCGCATGACCGCCACCGCTGAAAAGCCCTTCCTCATCGTCGGCACCGGCACCGAGACCGTGGCGCCGGGCCTGCACATCCTGCGCGGGCAGGGGCAGTCTTTCGTGGCCGAGACCGACGCGGGCCTGGTCGTGATCGATGCCGGCCCGGGCGGCTCGGTGACAGAGGGCATGATCGATGCGCTGCGCCAGCTCAGCGACGCGCCGGTGCATGCGCTGTGCTTCAGCCATGGCCACATCGGCTACAACGCCGGCGTGCCGATGTGGCTGGCCCATGCCGCCGCGCGCGGCGATGCGCCGCCGCGAATCATTGCGCACCGCAACGTGCCGCGCCGCCTCGCGCGCTACGGCGAGACGCTGGCCCTGCAGCACCGCATGGCCGAGATCCAGTTCAACCGCCCGCCGGGCTTCTTCGACCATCGCCTTGTGATGCACCCGCCGACCGAAACCTTCGACGGCCTGCTGCARATCGGCAGCGGCGAGCGCCGCGTCGAGCTGCGCTGGGCACCGTCGGAAACCGACGATGCGATCGCGCTCTGGAGCCCCGCGCAGCGCGTGCTGTACGGCGGCGCGGCGCTGATCGACTCCATTCCCAACATCGGCACGCCCTTTCGCACGATGCGCGACACGGTGCGCTGGGCCGACACGCTGGAGGCATTGGCAGCGTTGAAGCCGCGCAAGGCGGTGCGCGAATTCGGCGCCACGCTCGAAGGCGAAGAGCAGGTGCAGCACGTGCTCCTGCACACGGCCCGCGCGCTGCGCTGGCTGCGCGCCGAGGTGGTGCGGCTCATGAACGAAGGGCTCAACGAGCGCGACGTGCTGGCGCGCATCCGCTTTCCCGACGAGCTCTTCGCGGTCGACTGGATGAAGCCCACCTACGGCGATCCCGGCTACATCGTGCGCGACATCTACCGCTCGGAGAACGGCTGGTGGGACCGCAACCCGACCTCGCTGCACCCGGCCGCGCCCGAGGCCATCGGCCGCGCCGTGGCCGACGCCATCACCGACAAGCGCGGCGTGATCGACCAGGCGCGCAAGCTGGCGGCGGCCAAGCAGTGGCAGCTCGCGCTGCACGTGATCGACCTGCTGGCCACCGCCGAGGGCGACGCCCCCGAGATCGCCGAGGCGCGCTCGCTCAAGGCCGAATGGCTGCGCGAGCGTGCGCGCGAAGTGCCCAGTTACGTCTCGCGCAACCTGTACCGCGTCGGCGCGGACATGATCGAACAAGGCACGCAGGCGCGCTTCGGCATGCGCTGAAGCCTTTCCATCGGAGACACGGACCATGACAAGCACAACATCCTTGCGCCGCAGCCTGCGCACGCTCGCCGCCTGCGGCCTGGCCGCACTGGCCGCCGCCAGCCATGCGCAGGCCGACAGCTACCCCGACAAGCCCGTGACGCTGGTGGTGCCTACCGCGCCGGCCGGCGGCACCGACACCATCGCGCGCCTGATCGCCGACGCACTCGGCAAGAAGCTGAAGCAGACCTTCATCGTCGACAACCGCCCGGGCGCCAACGGCATCCTCGGCACCGACCTGGCAGCGCGCGCAGCGCCCGACGGCTACCGGCTGCTGTTCACCTATGCCGCGGCCATGGTGGTGAACCCCAGCCTCTACAAGAAGCTGCCCTACGACCCTTTGAAGGACTTTGCGCCGGTGGCGCAGGTCGGGCGCGGCGGCAACCTGCTGCTGGTGCGCAAGGACCTGCCGGTGAAAACGATCCAGGAGTTCGTCGCTTACGCCAAGGCGCGGCCCGACAAGCTGAGCTACTGCTCCTGGGGCAACGGCTCGGGCGGCCACCTGGCGATGGAAAGCCTCAAGAAGCAGGCCGGCCTGGTGATGACGCACGTACCGTACAAGGGCAGCGGCCCCTGCGTGCAGGACCTGGTGGGCGGCCAGGTGGATGCGGCGTTCGCCGACATCTCGTCGACCGTGGAGATCGTGCGTGCCGGCCGCATCCGCGCGCTGGCCAACAGCGGCCCCTCGCGCATCCCGATGCTGCCCGACGTGCCGACCAT
The DNA here is from genome assembly GCF_056398445.1 of Variovorax sp. 01T439_2. Classification (NCBI taxonomy): domain Bacteria; kingdom Pseudomonadati; phylum Pseudomonadota; class Betaproteobacteria; order Burkholderiales; family Comamonadaceae; genus Variovorax; species Variovorax sp. 01T439_2. The sequence continues at coordinate 3,885 of NZ_JBFTPJ010000305.1, read as the reverse complement.
GACCGAGAGCGGCTACCCCTTCACCACCTACGCCTGGTACGGCCTGCTGGCGCCGGCCAAGACGCCGGTGGCCGTCGTGAAGAAGCTCAACGAAGCCGTGAACCAGGTGCTGCGCGACCCTGCGGTGGTGCGCCGCATGTACGAGCTGAACTTCAACGACCTGCCGCAGAACACGCCCGAGCAGTTCGCGGCGACGATCCAGAAGGACATGCGCGACTGGGGCGCGCTGGTGAAGGAGATCGGGCTGACGCCCGAATGACCGGCGCCGCGCACGCGCCCGGTTATTTCGCCAATGCCTTCAGCGCCAGCTTGATCCCCTCGCTCACCGTCGCGTCCTTGGGCAGCGCCTTGAGCGCCAGCGCGGCTTCCTTGTCGCTGTAGCCCAGCGCGACCAGCGCCTGCAGGATGTCGGCCTGCGCGTCGGTGGCCGCATGGGCGGGCAGACCGATGTCGGCGCCCAGCTTGCCCTTGAGTTCGAGCAGCAGCCGCTCGGCGGTCTTCTTGCCGATGCCCGGGATCTTCACGAGCCGGCCGAGCTCCTGCGTGGTGATCGCCTGCGCCAGCTCGCCCACGCTCATGCCCGACAGCAGGCCGAGCGCGGTGCGCGGGCCCACGCCGCTGATCTTGATGAGTTGCCGAAAGGCCGCACGCTCCTCGGCGGTGCCGAAACCGTAGAGAATCTGCGCGTCCTCGCGCACCACGAAGTGCGTGAGCAGCGAAACGYGCTCTCCGGTGCCGGGCAGGTTGTAGAACGTGCTCATCGGCACATCGACCTCGTAGCCGACGCCGTTGCAGTCCACCACCACCTGCGGTGGGTTGCGCTCGGCCAGGATGCCGGTGAGTTTGCCTATCATGGGTGCCCTTTTTCCTTGAAATGTCCGGCGTGATTCTGCGACACACCTTTGCTCCCCCCAACAACTCGCGCCTGGGCCACCTGTGCGGCCCGCTGGACGCGCACCTGCGCCGCATCGAGGAGGCCCTGGGCGTGAAGATCGCGCACCGCCACGAGCAGTTCAAGGTCGACGGCCCCAAGGCCGCCGCGCAGCGCGCCATGGACGTGCTGCAGGCGCTCTACGAGATCGCGCAGCGCCCGATCGATCCGGCCGTGGTGCAGCTCACGCTCGCGGGCGACGGCTCGATGAGCGACGAGGACTCGGCCCTGCTCGTCACCCGCCGCGCCGACCTGCGCGCGCGCACGCCCACGCAGGCGCTGTACCTCGACAACATCGCCAAGCACGACATCACCTTCGGCATCGGCCCGGCCGGCACCGGCAAGACCTACCTCGCGGTGGCCTGCGCGGTCGATGCGCTGGAGCGCGCCGCGGTGCAGCGCATCGTGCTCACGCGGCCGGCGGTGGAAGCCGGCGAGCGGCTCGGCTTCCTGCCGGGCGACCTGACGCAGAAGGTCGACCCCTACCTGCGCCCGCTGTACGACGCGCTCTACGACCTGATGGGCTTCGAGAAGGTGCAGAAGGCCTTCGAGCGCAATGCGCTCGAGATCGCGCCGCTGGCCTTCATGCGCGGGCGCACGCTGAACAACGCCTTCGTCATCCTCGACGAGGCGCAGAACACCACCGTCGAGCAGATGAAGATGTTCCTCACGCGCATCGGCTTCGGCGCCAAGGCGGTGGTGACGGGCGACGTGAGCCAGATCGACCTGCCCAAGCAGCAGCTGAGCGGCCTCATCGATGCCGAGCGCGTGCTCAGGCGCGTGAACGGCATCTCGATCACGCACTTCACCAGCGCCGACGTGGTGCGGCATCCGCTGGTGGCCAAGATCGTCGATGCCTACGACGGGCAGCGCAAACGCGGCGGGGCGCATTGAGATGGCATTGCCCGCACTGTCCCTTTCGCTGCAGTTCGCGCGCTTCAAGGGCGTCGAGCGGCACCGTGCCGCGCTGCCGCGCCACAGCGTCGCGCGCTGGATCCGCCATGCACTCGAGATCGACGCGGAGATCACGGTGCGCATCGTCGATGCCGAGGAAGGCCAGCGCCTGAACCGCGAGTTCCGCGGCAAGGACTACGCCACCAACGTTCTGACCTTCGACTACACCCAGAGCCCGATGGTGATGGCCGACCTGGTGCTGTGCGCGCCGGTGGTCGCGAGCGAGGCGAAGGAGCACCGCAAGACCCTGGCCGCGCATTACGCGCACCTGCTGGTTCACGGCACGCTGCATGCGCAGGGCTGGGACCACGAGACCGGCGAGGCCGACGCCGAGGCCATGGAAGCGCGCGAGATCGAGATCCTCGCGGGCGTCGGCATCCGCAATCCGTACGGCCGCTGAGACCCGCGCGCGGCGGCGCTACGCCATCTGCAGCGGGATGGTCACCGGCCCGTCGTTGACCAGGTGCACCTGCATGTCGGCGCCGAACTCGCCGGTGGCCACCACCGGATGGGCGGCGCGGGCCCGGTCCACGAAATAGTCGTAGAGCCGCCGCCCCTCGTCGGGCGCGGCCGCCTGCGTGAAGCTGGGCCGGTTGCCGCCGCTCACGTCGGCCGCCAGCGTGAACTGGCTCACGACCAGCAGGCCGCCGCCGATGTCCTGCACGCTGCGGTTCATCTTGCCCGCCTCGTCCGAAAAGATGCGCAGCTTCAGGAGCTTGGCAAGCATGCGGTCGGCCATGGCATCGGCATCGCCGCGCTCGGCGCACAGCAGCACCAGCAGGCCGGCGCCGATCGCGCCGACGGTCTGCCCTGCGATGTCGACGCGCGCACTGGCCACGCGCTGGACGATGGCTTTCATGCGGCTTCTTCCTCGATGCGCGGCCCGCGCGCTTCCATGCCCAGCGGCAGCAGCTGGATGGTCACGCGCAGGCCCGGCACGGCGTCCATCAATGCCTGCTCCAGCTCRTCGCGCATCGCGGCGGCATGCTGCAGCGTCCACTCGCCGGGCACATGCATGTGCAGGTCGGCAAAGCGGCGCTGGCCCGCGCGCCGCGTCACCATGTCGTCGAAGCGCATGCGCGTGCCTTCCGGCATGCGTGCGGCAAACTGGTCGAGCGTGGCGCGCAGCGTGGCAATGGTCTCTGCGTCGAGCGCCTCGTCCATCAGCCCCTGCGACGAGCGCCACACCAGCCTGACGCCTTCGCGCACGATGTTGAGCGCCACGCCAATGGCCAGCACCGGGTCGAGCCAGAGCCAGCCGCTGAAGTGCACGGCCACGATGCCGATCACCACCCCGGCCGAGGTCCACACGTCGGTCATCAGGTGCCGCGCATCGGCTTCGAGCGCAATCGAGCGGTGCGTCCGCGCGGCGCGGAACAGCGCAAAAGCCAGGGCCGCGTTGAAGCCCGAGCTGACCACCGAGAGCCCGAGCCCCCAGCCCAGCTGCTCGAGCGGCTGCGGCGCAAGCAGCCGCTGCACCGAGACCCAGAGGATGGCGGCCGCCGCGCCGACGATCAGGATGCCCTCGAAGCCCGAAGAGAAATATTCGGCCTTGTGGTGGCCGTAGGGATGGTCTTCATCGGCCGGCCGCGAGGCGATGGTCACCATGCCCAGCGCGAACATCGCGCTGGCAAGGTTGACGAAGGACTCCATCGCATCGGAGATCAGGCCCATCGAGTTGGTCACATAGCCCGCCAGGCCCTTGAGCAGGATGGTGACGAGCGCAACCACCACGGAAACACGAAGCAGCGTCTTGGGCGTGAAAGTCATGCAGGAAAGGCGTTGGCGATAAAAGTCGGCAAGAATGCGGCAAAGGTCCGCATCCGCGATCGAATTATCGAGCGCGGCCTCCATCTGCCGACTCCATGTATTTAATATTTGTGGCACCGCGAGACATTCGCAGAAGAACGATGATGAAAAAAATCCTGATCGCCGTGGGAGGCTTCGCCTTCTGGGGCGCAGCGGCGTTGGCTCAGGCGCAGGCGCCTGCGCCTGCGCGT
>NZ_JBFTPJ010000304.1:0-6002 GCF_056398445.1 Variovorax sp. 01T439_2 | reverse complement strand
GAGGGAGAAGAATCGTCCATGGGAATCAGTGGCAAAAAGGTAAGGAAAAAAACAGTCCGTAGCGTTGGTTACACGGACGCGGCCGCCTCAGGTAAGACCGGCTCGGGCATTCGGGGGTTCCCGGCCGACAGCGCATACCAGTCGACCTTGCGCGTGGCGAGCATCAGCACCGTCAGCATGCCGAATGTCAGCAGGGCGCCGAGCAGCAGCGCATTGCTTTCCGATGCCAGCAGGCCGTAGAGCGCGCCATAGAGTACCGCGACATAGGCCCCGAAGCCCGCGCCGCGTGTCCAGCTTTGCAAGACCGCGCTGAAATAGATGCCCAGCAGCAGCACGCTCGCGCCGGCCGCGCTGGCATAGGCCAGCCAGAAGGCCAGCTTCTCGGACAGGGCCAGCAGCAGCAGGAAGAACAGCGCGATCGAGAGGCCGACCAGGCCGTACTGCACCGGGTGCATGCGCTGCCTGCGGAACAGCTCGAACATGAAGGCCGCCATGATCACCAGGCCGATGAAGAGCGCGCCGTACTTGCCGGCGCGCGTGCTCATCGAATACACATTGACCGGCTGCGCGAGCGACACGTCGAAGGTCTGCAGCGGGCCGAGGTTGCGCTGCGCATGGCTGGTTGCAGCCACGGCCGCCGCCGTCGCGGCACTGGCGGCATCGCCGCGGCCCAGCAGCCCGGCGCGCACCTGCTCGCGCGCCGAGGTCACGAGCGAGGACACGCGCCAGTGCGCATCGAAGCCCTGCGGCGTCACTTCGCGCTGGGTGGCGAGAAAACGGCCGCCGAAACTCGGATGCGCCCAGGGCGACTTCAGATGGGCGGTGGTCTCCTCGGCACTCGGCACCATCGAGAGCGTGTCCTGCCCGACCAGGCCGAGCTTCATCTCGAAGGACAGCGGTGCCTTCGCCTCCCATGCAGCGAGCGCGGCGCCGGTGAGCGGTGCGTGGATGCCGTCGGCCAGCAGGGCGTCATCCGCCAGGCCGGGCACGCGCTGCCTGAAACGCAAGGCCTCGCCGTTCATCGCGATCGAAGGCGAACCGTCGAGCCCGCGCAGGTCGCTCGCGCCGAAGACGGCGAACGGTGCCTTGAACTCGATGCGCGAATCGGTTTCGCTGTGCGCCACCGACTTGGGATCGAAGGCCGAAAAGCCGCCGCCCAGCGTGGCGCTGAGCGTATAGAACGGAATCCTGAAGATGCCCCGGTAGCGCTCGTGCGGTGCCATCGAACCTTCGATGTGCAGCTTGTCGGGAAACACCACATGGGTCATTTCCTTGCTGCGCGCCTCCTGGCCGATCACCTGGCCCTGCGCATTGCGCACCGGCTCCATCCAGCGCTCCACATAGGGCACCAGCAGCAGCGGGCCCACCACGGTCTGCGGGCCCGCATAGGTGGCTGCGAGCTCCGCGGCCGCCTCGCGCTGGCTGTTGCCGCGCTCGCGGTTGATCGCATTGATCTCGGCCAGCGGAATGCACAGCAGGAGCGTGAGCATCAGCAGTCCGGCCACCTTGACCAGCATCGAACCCTGCAGGGCCTTCAGCAACTGGAACATGTTTTTTTCTCCTCGTCGGTTGTCGAAGCCGCGATGCTCGCTGCGCCATCCGAAGCGCGTGTGAAGCGCAGCCGCCGGCGGACTTCACACAGGCTTCACACAACGCCGCATCCACGCGCCGGACTTCAAGGAGCCTTCCAATTTCCTTCTCGCGCGGTGCCGACAGTTGCGGCTGTGCAAGTTCGCACGGACACCAACACCCACACCGCCATGGATGCCCACACCTCCACCCGTCCCGGCCGCTGGCTCTGGCTCGCCACCGTGAGCCTGGCCACGGCGGGCTTCGTCGCGCTCAGCCTCAACCCCGTGCATGCCCAGGAAGCACCGGGCCCGCGGCTGAAGACCGAGAGCCCGTACTTCTTCGTGAAGAGCGACGATCCCGCGGTCGACCGCCTGCCGCTCAAGGCCACCGAGGTGGCGGTGAAGATCTCGGGCGTCATTGCCGACGTGACCGTCACGCAGACCTACCGCAACGAAGGCCAGCGCGCCATCGAGGCGAAGTATGTTTTTCCGGGCTCGACCAAGGCCGCGGTCAGCGGTCTCAACGTGCGCCTGGCCGACCGGCTGATCACCGCGCAGATCCGCGAGAAGCAGCAGGCGCAGATCGAATACGACAGCGCCAAGAAGGAAGGCAAGACCGCCGCGCTGCTCGAGCAGCACCTGCCCAACGTGTTCCAGATGAACGTCGCCAACATCCTGCCGGGCGACGACGTGAAGGTGGAGCTGCGCTATACCGAACTGCTGGTGCCGCAGTCGGGCAACTACGCGTTCGTCTTTCCCACCGTGGTGGGCCCGCGCTACAACAGCCCGCAATCGGAGAACGCCCAGGCCAAGTGGGTGGCGCAGCCCACGCTGCGCGCGGACGTGGCGCCGAACACCAGCTTCAGGCTCAAGGCCAGCATCGACACGCCCATGGGGCTGAAGGAGGTGCGCTCCTCGTCCCACACCATCGAGGTGAAGAAGAGCGATGAAGACCGGCACGCCGACATCCTGCTCGCGGCCGATGGCCGGCCCGCGGACAACCGCGACTTCGTGCTCGACTACCGCCTTGCGGGCGAAAGGATCGAATCGGGCCTGATGCTCTACAAGGGCCAGAACACCGACGGCAGCGCCGAGAACTTCTTCCTCGCGATGGTCGAGCCGCCCAAGGCCGTGGCCGCCAGCGCGATCTCGCCGCGCGACTACATCTTCGTGGTCGACATCTCGGGGTCGATGCACGGCTTTCCGCTCGACACCGCCAAGACGGTGCTCGAACGCCTGATTGGCGGCCTCAGGCCCAGCGACACCTTCAACGTGCTGCTGTTCTCGGGCAGCAACAAGATGCTCTCGCCCCGATCGGTGCCGGCCACGCGCGCCAACATCGAGCAGGCGCTGGCCACCATCCAGAACTACGGCGGCAGCGGCAGCACCGAGCTGATTCCCGCGCTCAAGCGCGTCTACGCCGAGCCGAAGGAGGAGAAGGTCTCGCGCACCGTGGTGCTGGTGACGGACGGCTACGTGAGCGTGGAGCGCGAGGCTTTCGAGCTGGTGCGCAAGAACCTTTCGAAGGCCAACGTGTTCGCCTTCGGCATCGGTTCGTCGGTCAACCGCAGCCTGATGGAAGGCATTGCGCGCGCCGGCATGGGCGAGCCCTTCATCATCACCGACCCGATCCAGGCGCCCGAGCAGGCCGCGCGCTTCCGCCGCATGGTGGAGTCGCCGGTGCTCACCAATGTGAAGGTGACTTTCGGCGGGCTTGACGTGTACGACGTGGAGCCGCAGGCGCTGCCCGACGTGCTGGGCGAACGCCCGGTGATCGTGTTCGGCAAGTGGCGCGCGGACGCGGAAGGAAAGGCCAAGGGCCGCGTGATCGTCGAAGGCCAGGGCGCCAACGGCCCGTACCGCCAGGAACTGCGCATCGACCCGCAGCTGCGCCAGGACACGGCCGCGCTGCGCACGCTGTGGGCGCGCCACCGCATCCAGAGCCTGAGCGACCAGGAAACGCTCGAAGGCGGCAGCRCGTTCAAGGAGCGCATCACCGAACTCGGCCTGAAGTACAGCCTGCTGACCCAATACACCAGCTTCATCGCCGTCGACAAGGTGGTGCGCAACCCCGCGCCGCAGACCAGCGTGGGCGTGAACCAGCCGCTGCCATTGCCGCAGGGCGTGAGCGAACTCGCACTCGGCGCCGAGGTGCCGAGCACGCCGGAACCCGAGACGCTGGGCGCGATTGCCGTGGTGCTGTCGATGCTCGCGATGCTGCGCCGCCGCGCGCGCCGCAACGATCCGCGCCGCTTCACGGCCTGAGCCAGGGGAAAAGAAAAAATGTCATTGGCCGCACTCGCCCATCGCCATCCGCGCATCGTGGATTGGGGCATCCACGTCGACCGCGCACCGGCTGCCGGCTGGCTCGCACTGCAATTCGCCGCGCTTGCGCCGACCTGGGCCTGGATGGCCCGGCGGCTGCGCGACGGTTCCGACGATCCGCTGGGCCTGCTGGCGCTGGCTGCCCTGGCCGCGCTGGCTTGGCATTGCCGGCGCGAATTGCGCGCTGCGCCGCAGCTGGGCTGGCTGGCACTGGCAGGCGCCGGCACCGTGCTGGCGACCGCGCTGCGCACGGGGCTCGGCGCCCTGCCCGCGCTGCCGCCGCTCGCCACGGGCCTGGTGGCCGTGCTGGCACTGGCCTGCGGCCTGCTGGCCTTCCTGCCGCGGCGCGTGGCCGCGCTGCCGGTGGCCGGCCTGGCGGTGCTCGCGCTGCCGCTGCTGTCGTCGCTGCAGTTCTATGCGGGCTATCCGCTGCGCGTGGTCACGGCCGAGGCGAGCCGCTGGCTGCTGGCACCGGGCTTCAGCGTGGCGCGCGAGGGAAGCAGCCTGGTGGTCGATGGCCGGCTGGTGATCGTCGACGCGCCGTGCTCGGGCGTGCAGATGGTGTGGCTCGGCTACTTCACGGCCTGCGCGGTGGCGCTCTGGGCCCGCCGGAGCGACCGCGGCTTCCTGCGCCGGCTGCCGATGGTCGGCCTCATGGTGCTGGGCGGCAACATCCTGCGCAACAGCATGCTGATCGCGTTCGAAGGCGCGGGCCATCCGCTCGCGCCCTGGGCGCACAACCTGCTCGGGCTGTTGATTCTGGCCGCGGTGTGCGGCGGCATCGCCCGCCTGATGGTGCCGGCGCGCACCGAGCCCGCGTTCGCCGACCGGCCGATCCCGGGCCTGATCACCACGCAAGGAGGCCGCCATGTCGACACGGTTCTTTGAAGTCCTGTTTGCCAACCATTTCATCAACCGCATCGGCCACAAGACCGCCTTTGCGCTCCTGATGCTGCTGTGCATGCTGTGGTCGACCGCGGCGGCGCTGCGTGCGCCGCCCGAACCCTCGATGGCCATGGCCTCGCACGAATGGCCGAGCCAGTGGGACGGCGTTCCACTGCGGCCGCTGGCGCTCGGCGACGTCGAGCAGCGCTTTGCCGACCGTTTTCCGGGCGCCATCGGCCGCATGACCAACGGCACGCAGACCATCGTGATGCGCGCGGTGAACGCCCCCACGCGCATGCTGCATCCGGCGGCCGACTGCTACCGCGCGCTGGGTTTCCGCATCGAACAGGCGCGGCTCGAACGCGATGCGCAGGAGCGGCTGTGGCGCTGTTTTGTTGCGCAACGGCACAGTGCGCAAAAGATCCGTGTCTGTGAGCGCATCGTCGATGCCGAAGGCACGGCTTTCACCGACACTTCAGCCTGGTACTGGGCGGCGGCCAGTGGACGCTCGAGCGGTCCGTGGCAAGCTGTGACGGTGGCGAGGCCGATGTGATGAGAGTTTTGTGAAACAGTTTCTGCGATTCGTGATCTACGGGCTGCTGGCCCTTGTCGTGACAACCTGCGTTGCTATCTTCCTGATAGTAAAACTGGTGCTTGCACCGGCCGCGGGGGAGTGGAGCACCACGGTCGAGGCCGGCCCGCTGCGCTTTGCGGTGGGCGTGCCCACGGCGGTGCGCCTGGCCACGTCGTCCTGGTTCGCGCCGCGGCTGGACGGGCATTCATTCGACAGCCGCTTCGGCTCCCTGCACTTCGCCTGGAAGGACGCGGCGGGCGTGCTCGAAGTGCGCTGCTCGCCCTGCAGCGCCGAGGTTGCCGCGCTCGGCACGCAGCCGATCGTGTTCGAAGGCCTGGTCGCCACCGTGAAGCGCGAAGGCAACACGCTGGCCGGCACCATCGAGGCCACGCCGCGCAGCGCCGAGGCCGCCGCCGTGCTCCAGGGCCAGTGGCAAGGACAGCTGGTGCCCAAGGGCAAGGGCCTGCAGCTCAGCGTCGACATCAAGGACGCGCCCATTGCCCGCTGGTATGCCGTGCTCGCGCCCAGCCTGCCCGAGCTGCAGCGCGCGCGCATCGGCGGCACGCTGGCGCTGCGCGGGCAGGTCATGCTGCCCGAAGCCACGTTCGCGGTGCAGCCCACCGTGAGCCAGTTCACCGTCGAGGGGC
>NZ_JBFTPJ010000303.1:0-6003 GCF_056398445.1 Variovorax sp. 01T439_2 | reverse complement strand
ACGTCAGTTCGGCGACATCCTCCTGGGCAGCATCGAACTCTTCTGTCTTGCTGCGGAGACCGGTGGCTTCACTTCGGCGGCGCTTGCGGCCGGTGTGACGCCGGCCGCTGTGAGCCGCTCGATCTCGCGGCTCGAAAATCGGCTGGGCCTGCGACTGTTCGTGCGCACCACGCGCAGCGTGCGGCGCACCGATGCGGGCCGCACCTACTTTGCGCAGTGCCAGCAGGCGCTGGCGCAGCTTGCCGATGCCGAGCGCGAGGTCATGGGCCAGCAGGCGCAGCCTTCGGGCACGCTGCGCATCAGCGTGCCGACCACCTACGGCCACCACCGCATCCTGCCGCTGCTGCCGGCGTTCCGCGAACGCTTTCCCGACATCCGGCTGCACGTGCACCTGAGCAACCGCAATATCGACTTCGTGGAAGAGGGCTACGACATGGCCGTGCGCGTGCGCGCCCAACCCGACTCCACGCTGATCGCGCGGCACCTCGAAGATGCCGGCCTGGTGGTGGTCGCCACCCGCAAGTACCTGAAGAAGGCCGGCACGCCGCGCACGCTGGACGACCTTGCCGCGCACGAGTGCATCCAGTTCGAGCTGCCCAGCAGCGGCCGCCGCATCTCGTGGCTCTTCAAGGAGAACGGCAAAGACCGCGAGGTCTTTGCGGACAGCGCCTACAGCTGCTCCGACGACGTGCTCGGCGGCGTCACGCTCGCCAAGAGCGACGCCGGGCTGTTCCAGACCTACCGCTTCGTCGTGGAGAAAGAGCTTGCAGACGGCTCGCTCGTCGAAGTGCTGAAGCCGTTCGCGGGCCGCTCGCGGCCCTACACGCTGCTGTACCCGGACGGGCGGCACGTGCCGCTGCGCATGCGGGTGTTCATCGACTTCCTGATGGCGCAGCGGCCGGGCTGAAGGCTCAGCGGCAGGCGAAGCTGGCCGCCGCCTTCACGTCGCCGCCAAGGTAGGCAAGCTTCTTCGGATAGGTGCACAGCGGCCGTGCGAGCGACTGGTCCGCGTTCTGCAGCACCAGGTTGTCGGGCGTCACGCCTTTCTCGACCCAATCGGTCAACGCGGCGAACAACTGGTTCGGTGCCGGCAGCGGTGGGTTGGCCGCGGGGCTCACTCCTGCCAGACCGTTCACGGAGCCCACGCCCGCGCAGTGCCCCATCGCCGGGATCTCGAGGTAGCGGTAGAACTTCTGCGTCTCATCGATGCCGCCCATCGCCTTGGCCGCGCGCTCGTAGTAGTTGGCCGTGCCCGAGTTCGGAATCAGCTGGTCGGCCAGACCGTGGTACGTCAGCAGCTTGGCGCCGCGGTCGCGGAACTTGGCCAAGTCGGGGTTGTCGGCGTTGATGTTCGCGAACGCGGTTTGCAGCGCCTTGCCGCGGTCGCTGGCGTTGGCCAGTTGCGCATACGACAGCGCCTTCCAGTTGTTCGCGCCGTTGCCTGTTGCATTGATGAAATCGGGCGTCGCAATCGTCGGGTCTTGCAGGTTCAGCGCCACCTGGTGTGCCGCAATCGGAAACGGGTTGGGCACGCCGCCCGTGGAATCCGCGAGCGAGAACCCCGGCATGCCGGGGCTGTTGAGCGCGGTGCCGCGYGTCAGGCCATACCAGAGCTGGCCCGAGGCCAGCGTAGCGCCGTAGCCCACGTCGCTTGCAGGCGCCGGTGCGCTGCCGTCGCGCGTCTGCCCGTACCAGATCTTGTTGACGGCCTGGGCCTGCACGGTCGTCAGGCAGGCGGCGGTGGCATTGCTGCCGCCGCTGCCGGTGCACAGCACGGCGGTGTCCTGCGTGGGGTCGTACTTGCAAGCCGCCGGGTCGCTGATGAAGCCTTCGTGCTGGCCGGTGAGCGTGCTGTCGCAGGCACTCACCGCGGCGGACGACACCAGCGTCATCTGGTCCGGCGTGAGCGGCGTGCCGCCCAGGTCGCGCTGCATCACGATCTGCGGGTACAGCTCGGCGGTGATGAAGGTGGTCCAGTTGATCGCGCTGTTGCCCGCCAGGATGCCGTCGAAATCGTCGGGGTTCACCTGCGCCTGCATATGGCCCTGTCGGCCGCCGGTGGAGCAGCCGTCCCAATAGGCGTACTTTGCGTCGCGCTGGTAGAAGCCGGACGCGAGTGCCTTCGCCTTCACGGCCATTTCGTGGATGCCGCGGCTCGCGAAGTCGGTCCAGAGCGTGGTGTTGATGGTGCCGTCGGGGTTCATCGCGAACGAGCCGTCCACCGCGCCGATGGGCAATTTCGATGCATGCCCCGCGTCGGTCACCGCGCTCACCGAGCCTTCGCCCGCCGCAATGGCGGCTGCGCCGGCGCCGCCGATCTGCGTTCTGGAGCTGATGCCGGCGTCGCCCACGAAGCCGCCACCGCCGAGTACGCGCAGGCGGTTGTTCCATTTGGTCGTTGCGGGCAGCCACACCTCGATGCCGATGCCGGGCGAGGTGGACGGCGCATCGGCCGGTCCCGCATGGCCCGGCCCCACATTGAGCTTGACCATGCACAGGTCGCTGGCCGCCACAGTGCCCGAGGCCGTGCCATCCAGGTTCAGGTCATCGCCCTGCTTGAACTGCTTCACCACGGTGACGGTGGTGTTCGCATCGGGCTTGAACGCGGTCTTCAGGCTTTCGTCGCATGCGAGCGCCATGGGCGTTGTGGGGCCTGCGGGCGGCGGCGATGTGGGGATGAAAGGCAGCGAGGGCCCCGAGGAGTCGCTGCCGCCGCAGGCAGTGAGCGCCGCGGCGGCGCACATGCCCATGCACAGCGCGGCCAGTGCCGTGGGTGCAATGCGTGAAGGGGTGCGCGGGTTTTGTCCGGGGTGCAGGCTCGTTCGGGGCATCTTCTTGTCTCCTGTTGTGTGGAGATCTAATTTGCCTTTCGCCTGCGTTCCGGTCTATCGACAAGCGATCATCGCTTGCGGGATCCATTCACCTCGCACCGGGACTTACCCGAGCCGTGCGCGCGCGGGCGTGGTGCCCACCAGTTGCTTGAACACCTGCGTGAAGTGCGCCTGGCTCGAGAAGCCGACGGCATGCGCGATCTCGGCGAGAGACAACCGGCCCTCCAGCAGCGCAAGCGAATGGCGCACGCGCTGCTCCATCACATAGCGGTAGGGCGTCGAGCCGGTGCTGGCCCTGAAAAGACGCGTGAAGTGCACCGCACTCATGTTCAGCTCGGCCGCGAGTTCGTCGATGCCGAAGTCTTCGCCCAGGTGCTGCATCACCCAGTCGTACACCCTGCGCAGGTCCGCCTGCGAGAGCCGCCCCGGCGCGCGCTTCGCGTTGCGCGCGCCGCCGTAGCGGCTTTGCAGATAGCTCACCAATGCCATGGACAGGCCCTGCGCATGCATGCGGCCCGACGTGCAGCCGCGCTCGACCTCGTCGCGCATGGCAATGGCGAGCGAGGTCAGCGTGGCGTCGGTGGTCGAGAGATGCGTCTGCAGGTGCAGCTCGCCATCGCTCTCGGGCATCAGGCTGCGCAGGGTTTCGGGGCGGATCTCCAGTGCAATCACTTCGTCGCACTGGCCGGACCACGTCACGCGGTCGACCTCGTAGCCCTGGTCGAAGATACACACGCTGCCGGGCCGGCTCTCGACGTGGCTGGTGCGGCGCCCCGTGGTCATTGCGGACTTCACATGGCCGCGCATGCAAAAGGCGAGCAGCGGATGGGGGTTGTAGCAGGCCGGGTTTTCGCCGTCGCCGTGCATCGCGCGCACTTCCAGCGCAAAGCCCTGCCATGGCGTGGCGGCCGCGTTCATTAGCATCCTGCCGTCGAACCGCACGGGCTTGCCCGAAAGATCGAGGAGGCTGATCTCGCGTGCCATCGCCATGCGCTCCTTCTACATCCCGCTCTACACGCCCAGCAAGTCTTCGAGCGCCTTCGGCTCGGACAGCAGGTCGGCCGACGCGCCATGCCGCACGATCTGGYCCTTTTCCATCACCACCGCCAGATCGGTGTGCGCGAGCACCTTGCGGTAGTCGCGGTCCACGATCAGCGTGGCGATGCCGGTCGCGCGGATCTCGCTGATCACGCGCCAGATCTCGGCCACGATCAGCGGCGCGAGGCCCTCGGTGGCCTCGTCGAGGATCAGCAGGCGCGGGTTGGTCATGAGCGCGCGGCCGATCGAGAGCATCTGCTGCTCGCCGCCCGAGAGCTGCTGGCCGCCGTGCGAGAGCCGCTCGGCCAGCCGCGGGAAGGTGGCCATCACGCGGTCGAAGGTCCAGGCGCGCCGGCCGTCGATGCCTGCGCGCTCGCTCATCACGAGGTTCTCGCGCACCGAGAGATTCGGAAAGATGCCGCGGCCCTCGGGCACGTAGCCGATGCCCAGGCGCGCCATCTTCTCGGGCGGCCAGCCGGTGACGGTGCGGCCATCGACCTGCACTTCGCCCGACGCGGGGCGCACATAGCCCATGACCGTGCGGATCAGCGTGGTCTTGCCCATGCCGTTGCGCCCGAGCAGGCCGACCGAGGTGGCGGCCGGAATGCCGGCATGCACGCCGCGCAGGATGTGGCTGTTGCCGTAGTAGGTGTTGAGATCGCGGACGACGAGCATGTCAGTGGTCTTCTCCGAGGTAGGCGGTACGCACTTCGGGGTTCTCTCGGATCGACCGAGGATCGCCGGTCGCGATGACCGTGCCGTTCACCATCACCGTGATGCGGTCGGCAATGCGGAACACCGCATCCATGTCGTGCTCCACCAGCAGGATGGCGTGCGTGGCCTTCAGCCGCGCGAGCAGCGTGAGCATGCGGTCGGTTTCCTCGGCGCCCATGCCCGCGAGCGGCTCGTCGAGCAGCAGCACGCGGGGCTTGGTGGCCWGGCACATCGCCACTTCGAGCTGGCGCTGCGCGCCGTGGCTCAGCGTGCCGGCGATGCGCAGGGCTTCGTTCGACAGGCCCGCGGCCTCGAGCGCCGCGTCGGCCGCCGCATTGCTGGCCGCGCAGCGCCCGGACGACTGCCACACGGTCCAGGGCCGCGCCGTGGCGGCCTGCGCCGCGAGCCGGCAGTTCTCGTGCACGCTGAACTCCGGAAAGATGGTGGTGCGCTGGTAGCTGCGTCCCACGCCGGCACGCGCGCGGCGCCACTGCGCGCGCCGCGTGATGTCGACGCCGTCGAGCGCGATGCGGCCCTCGGAGGCCTCGATCTCGCCCGAGAGCATGTTGATGAGCGTCGACTTGCCCGCGCCATTGGTGCCGATCACCGCGTGGACTTCGCCCACGTGCAGGTCGAGCGTGATGGCATTGACGGCTGTGAGGCCGCCGAAGCGGCGGGTGAGGCCTTCGACGGAAAGCAGTGCGGTCATGGTGTTGCTCCTTCCCCTTCCGGGGGAAGGTGGGGATGGGGGCTCGCGGCCTTCGAGGCTGCGCGGCGCTGGACGCCGCGCGCCCCCACCCCGGCCCTCCCCCGGGAGGGGAGGGAGAAAGAGGGAATGCAGGGGCCGGTCATGCAGCCCCCTTCGGCGACAGCCGCTTTGCCAGGCCGATCAGCCCCTTGGGCAGCCACGCCACGAACACGATGATCGCGATGCCCAGCGTCAGCTGCCAGTGGTCCGCGAGCGGCCCCATCACGGCGTGCGTCGAGAAGATTTCCTTCAGCAGCGTGAACGCGATGGCGCCGATGACAGCGCCGCGCAGATGGCCGAGGCCGCCGAGGATCACCATCAGCAGCACCTCGCCCGAGTTGTGCCAGGCCATCAGCTCGGGGTTGACCACGCCGTCGCGCGAGGCCAGCAGAAAGCCCGCGAGCCCGGCCAGCGCACCCGCCAGCACGAAGGCCGCGAGCTTGTAGCCGTACACCGGAAAGCCCGCCGCGCGCATGCGCTGCTCGTTCACGCGGATGCCCGCGAGCGCCGCGCCGAAGCGCGAGCGCCGCACCAGCGCCAGAAGGCCGTAGGTGAACACCAGCGATGCGAGCACCACGTAGAACAGCACCATGCGGTTCTCCAGGTCGAGCTTGCCGATGGCCGGCCGCACGTACATGTAGATGCCGTCGCTGCCGCCGCCCACCTTGGTGT
>NZ_JBFTPJ010000302.1:0-9482 GCF_056398445.1 Variovorax sp. 01T439_2 | reverse complement strand
TGATCAGGTAGGGCGAGGTGAGCGTGGAGTCGACCAGCAGCGGCACGCCGGCCGCGTGCGCGATGTCGCTCACCGCGGGAATGTCGAGCACGTCCAGGCCCGGGTTGCCCACGGTTTCGCCGAACAGCAGCTTGGTTTCGGGCCGGATCGCGGCGCGCCAGCCGTCCAGGTCGCCGGGCTTCACGAAGGTGGTTTCGATGCCGAAGCGCCGCATCGTGTAGTGCAGCAGGTTCTGCGAGCCGCCGTAGAGCGCGGTGCTTGCCACGATGTGGGAGCCGGCGCCCATGAGCGTGGCCACCGACAGGTGCAGCGCGGCCTGGCCGCTGGCGGTGGCAATGGCGCCGATGCCGCCTTCGAGCGCCGAGACGCGCTGCTCGAGCACCGCGTTGGTCGGGTTGCTGATGCGCGAGTAGACGTGGCCCGCGCGCTCCAGGTTGAAGAGCGCCGCCGCATGGTCGCTCGACTCGAAGACGAAGGAGGTGGTGAGGTGGATCGGCACCGCCCGCGCGCCGGTGGCGGGGTCGGGCGCGGCGCCGGCGTGCAGCGCCAGGGTGTCGAAGCCGGGGTCGGAGTAGCCGGGCATGGGAGCCTTTCTGGGTTCGTTCGCAATGCCCCGTTACGTCTGCTAATCATGTGCGCGCAACATGGGCGTGGGAGTCGGCGCCGATTGTGGGCTATATTCAAATCGGCACCGCCGCCGAGAACGATTTCCGAGAGGAGCACACGATGAAAGTCAGCGACATCCTTCGCGTCAAGGGCAACACGCTCTTCACCATCACGCCTGACGACCTGCTGGCCGAAGCCGTCAAGACCATGGCGGAAAAGGACATTGGCTCCCTGGTGGTCATGGAACACGGCGACCTGGTCGGCATGCTCACCTTCAGGGAAGTGATCCTGGCCATTGTCGACAACGGCGGCCAGGTGGGCGGCACGCTGGTGCGCAAGGCCATGGACGACGCGCCCGTGACCTGCACGCTCGAAACCGACCTCGACGAAATCCGCCGCATCATGCTGGAGCGCCACGCGCGCTACATGCCCGTGATGGACAAGCGCATGCTGATGGGCGTGATCAGCTTCTACGACGTGGCCAAGGCGGTGGTGGACAGCCAGAACTTCGAGAACAAGATGCTCAAGGCCTACATCCGCGACTGGCCCGAAGAGCAGTAGCCGGCCGCGCCCAGCTCCGGGCGGCGGGCTTATTCCTTGATATTGGCCGACTGCACGATCTTCTGGTTGCGGGCGTATTCGGCCTGGACGAACTGGCCGAACTGCTCGGGCGTGCCGCTGCCGGGCAGGGCGCCCTGTTCGTTGAGCTTGGCCCGCACCTGCTCCTCGGCGAGCACGGCATTCAATTCCTGGTTGAGGCGGGCCACGACGGCCGGCGGGGTGCGGGCGGGGGCGAAGATGCCGGTCCAGCTCACCATGTCGTAGCCCTTGAGGCCGGGCATCTCGTTGAAGGTGGGCACATTGGGCAGCGCGGCAAGGCGCTGGCTGCCGGTGATGCCGAGCGCCTTCAGGCGGCCGCCGCCCACATGCGGAATGGCGCTGGTGCTGACCAGCATCGCCAGGTCGACCTGGTTGCCGATCACGTCGGTGGCAATCTGGGCACCGCCGCGGTAGGGCACATGGGTCACGAAGATGCCGCTGCGCTGCTTGAGCAGTTCCATCGCCAGCTGCAGCACCGTGCCCACGCCCGAGGTGGCGTAGTTGTAGGCGCCGGGCTTGGCCTTGGCGAGCTTCACGAAGTCGGCATAGGTGTTGGCCTCCAGGCCGGGCCGCGCCACCAGCACCATGGGCGCAGTGTTGAGCATGCCGACCGGCGCCAGGTCCTTGAGCGGATCGAACTTGAAGGCCGAGGGGTTGACCAGCCGCCCGATGGCAATCGCGCTGTCGGGCCCGACCACCAGCGTGTAGCCGTCGGGTGCCGCATTGACGGCCTTGGCCACGCCGATGGCGCCGCCCGCGCCGCTCACGTTCTCGATCACGACCGACTGCTTCAGCCGCTCGCCCAGCCGCGTGGCGACGAGGCGCGCGTTGACGTCCACGCTGCCGCCCGCGGTGTAGGGAACGATCAGCGTGATCGGCTTGGCCGTGGGCCAGGCGCCCTGCGCGAGTGCCGCCATCGGCAGCATCGAGCAGAGGGCGGCGGCAAGAAGAAGGCGGCGGTGGTTGTTCATGGCGTGGTTCATTGCGGGTGGGCGGGATGCTGCTGCGCTGGCGCCAGGCCGGCGCGCAGCGTGTCGAACTCGCGGCTCCATTGCGTGCGCCAGGCGCGGCGTTGCGTATCGTCGATCCATGCGCCGTCAAGCCCGTTGTGCATGAAGCCGCGCAGCTCGTCCAGCCCGAAGCCGAAGTCGCGCGCCATCATCAGCCAGGCTTGCGTGGGCGTGACCTTGTGCAGCGTCGGGTCGTCGGTGTTGGGGTGGATGCGCAGGCCCAGGCCGGGCATGCGGCGGATGGGATGGTCGAGTGCCCAGCGCTCCGGAGGCAAGGTGCGCAGGTAGTAGGAGTTGGTGGGCACCACGGTGAAGATCACGCCGCGCTCGGCGCACTGGCGCGCGAAGTCGGGCTGGTCGACCACCGTGTAGCCGTGGTCGATGCGGTCGACCTGCAGCACCTCGAGCGCGGTGCGCACGTTGGTCCATGGCATGCCGAACTCGCCCGCATGCGCGGTGGCCTTGAGCCCCGCGCGCCGCGCCTCGGCGTAGGCACGCGCGAAGAGTTCGGGCGGCCGGTCGACTTCGCGGTAGTCGATGCCGATGCCGATCACCTCGTCGCAGCGGTGGGCCTTGACCCATTCCACCATCTCGACGGCGGCTTCCGGGCTGGCCTCGCGGTCGATCGCGGCAATGAGCCGGCCGGTGATGCCGAACTCCTGCTGCGCGTCATGGATCGCGCGGACGATCGCGCCCTGCGCCATCGGGTAGGCGATGCCGGAGGCGTGCACCGTGCCAGTCGGGTTCCAGAAGAACTCGGCATAGCGCACGTTGTGGGCCGCCGCGTCCTCGAGGTATTCGCGCGTCAGCTGGTAGAGGTCGCCGGGGCTGCGCACCAGCTGCGCATCGAGCGCGCGCAGCACGCGCAGCACGCCCACCGGCTTTTCCCCGCGCGTATAGAAGCCTTCGATCTCCTCGGCCGCGAGCGGCGAGCCGGCGCGATGGTTGAGCTGCTTGAAGGTCTCGTGGCGCACCGTGCCGAACAGGTGGCAGTGCAGCTCCACCTTGGGAATCGCATGCAGCATGGATTCCAGCGTGAGGGGCGGCGGCGGGGCGGGGCGGGTCATGCCGGCCAGTCTAGGCAAGGGCGCCTCATAAACAAAATTTTGAATTTCTATAATTTGATTCATTGAATCGATAACAGGAACGCCATGGCCTCCCTGCCGCTCCGGGCGCTCACGCTGCGCCAGCTTCAGTTCTTCTCTGTGCTGGTGGAAGAAGGGCACTTCGGCCGCGCGGCGCGTTCCACCCACCGCCTCGAGCTCACGCCGGTGGGCGCCGAGGTGCTGGCGCGCACCGATTTCCTGGTCAACACCTTCGAGGTGGCGCTGCGCGACATCGAGAGCACCGTGCAGCGCGGCCGGGCTTTCGTGCGCGTGGGCGTGATCCCGTCGGCCAGCGCGCGCGTGATGGCCGCGGCCAGCGAGTTCCTCCAGGCCGGCGAGCGCGAGCTCGAGATCGCCTGGCGCGATGCGCCTTCGACTGCCTTGCTGGCCGAATTGCGCAGCGGCCAGCTCGACATGGCGGTGGCCGCCATCACCGAGCCGCCGGGCGGGCTGGCCTGCGTCGACCTGTTCCGCGATCCGCTGGTGCTGGTGGTGCGCCGCGGCCATGCGCTGGCGGAGGCCGGGGACGCGAGCTGGGAGGCCATCGGCAAGGAGCGGCTGGTGCTGTTCGAGAGCGGCAGCATGCCGGCGCTCGGCAACCCGGCGCGCGCGCAGTTCGAGCAAGGCCCCGAGCCCTATCGCGTGAGCTATTCCGAAACGCTCTATGCGCTGGTGCGCAGCGGCCAGGCGCTGGGGCTGATGCCGCGGCTCTACACCGCGCTGCTGCGCGACCCCGAACTGGTGGTGCTGCCGCTCTTGAAGCCGCGCGTCGAGCGCCGCGTGGTGCTGGCCTACCTGCCGGGGCCGATGCGCAACGTGGCGGCGCAGGAACTGATCGCGTTCCTGCGCGAGCGGCTGCCGCAGGCCGGCGAAGCGGCGGTGCGGCGCGTGGCCTCGAAGGAGCGGCGCAGCCGGCGCTGAAGCCGGGCGTCCGGCCGAAGGCTCAGTGCAGCTCGGCCGCGGCGTGGATGGTTTCGCGCACGCGCGGGTAGATCTGCGCGTTCCACTTGCTGCCGCTGAAAACGCCGTAGTGCCCCACGCCGGCCTGCAGGTGATGCACCTTGAGGTAGGGCCGGATGCCGGTGCAGAGGTCTTGCGCCGCCACCGTCTGGCCGACCGAGCAGATGTCGTCGCGCTCGCCTTCCACCGTGAGCAGCGCGGTGCGGCGGATGGCCGCCGGGTTCACCGTGCGGTCGCCCACGGTGAGCACGCCGCGCGGCAGGTCGTAGGTCTGGAACACGCGCTCCACGGTCTCCAGGTAGAACTCGGCCGGCAAGTCGTTCACCGCCAGGTACTCGTCGTAGAAGGTGCCGATGGTGCGGGCCTTCTCGGTGTCGCCCTCGACCAGGTGGCGGACCATGTCCTGGAACTGCTTCTTGTGGCGCTCGGGGTTCATGCTCAGGAAGGCCGAGAGCTGCAGGAAGCCCGGGTACACGCGCCGCATCATGCCGGCATGCGGCCACGGCACGTGGCTGATGAGGTTGCGGCGGAACCACTCGATCGGCTTGCTGTTGGCGAGCTCGTTCACCCCCGTGGGGTTGATGCGGCAATCGACCGGGCCGGCCATGAGCGTGAGGCTGCGCGGCGTGGCGGGGTTGTCGTCCTCGGCCATCAGCGCCGTGGCCGCCAGCGCGGACACGCAGGGCTGGCAGACCGCGACCATGTGCACGCCGGGACCGACGGCTTCCAGGAAGCGCATCAGCTGCAGCGTGTAGTCGTCCAGGCTGAAGCCGCCATGCCACAGCGGCACGTCGCGCGCGTTGTGCCAGTCGGTCAGGTACACGTCGTGGTCGCGCAGCAGGGTGCGCACGGTTTCGCGCAGCAGCGTCGCGAAATGGCCCGACAGTGGTGCGACCAGCAGCACGGGCGGGTGCACGGCCTGCGTGTCCTTCCGGAAATGCAGCAGCGTGCCGAAGGGCGAGACCAGCGTTTTCTCCTCGTGCACCGGGGTTTCCACGCCATCGACCGGCACGCTGGCAATGCCGTAGTCGGGGCGCGAATGGGTCAGCCGCATGCGCGAAAACACCTCGAACTGCGCGGCCATGCGCCGCATCATGGTGCGGTCGGTGCCGTCCTTCCAGAGGGCCTGGCCGAGGTACTGGGCTGCGAGCCGGGAGGGCGAAAGCAGGTCGGCTTGGTTCTGGTAGGCCCGGTACAACATGAAAGTAGTACAGGCAAGTTGCGGGCCAAGCGGTGGCACAGGCCTTGCACGCCCCGTGGATGCCAACCGGCAGCAGGCAGTCCGCCAAGGAGATCCACGATGGCCAAACCCGTTCTCACGATCAGCAGCAAGAACTACGGCGCCTGGGCGCTGCGCGGCTGGCTGATGTGCAGGCTGGCCGGGCTCGACTTCAGCGAGAAGATCATCCCGCCCGACGACCCGGCCATGAAGGCCGAGATGCTGCTGCTCTCGTCGTCGATGCTGGTGCCCTCGCTGCAGCATGGCGGCGTCAAGGTGTGGGACACGCTGGCCATCGGCGAATACCTGAACGAGATCAAGCCCAAGGCCGGGCTGCTGCCGGCCGATGCGGCGGCCCGCGCGCATTGCCGCGCCATCTGCGGCGAGATGCATTCGGGCTTCGCCTCGATGCGCGGCGCCTTGCCGATGAACATCAAGGCCCGCTTCCGCGGCTTCAAGATCTGGTCGCGCGCGCAGGCCGACATTGACCGCATCGTCGCCATCTGGCGCGAATGCCTCAAGACCTACGGCGGCCCCTTTCTCTTCGGCAAGCAGCCCGGCATGGCCGACGCCATGTATGCGCCGGTGGTCACGCGCTTCCTGAGCTACGACGTGCCGCTCGACAGCGTTTGCGCCGCCTACTGCAAGCGCGTGATGGACCTGCCCGCCATGCAGGAGTGGGTGGCCGCCGCGAAGGAAGAGCCCGAGGAAATCGACGAGCTCGACGCCGAGTTCTAGGCAGGTTTTCCGAGCGGGTTCTTCTTCAAGCCGGCGGCGGCCCGAAGCCCACCTGCCGCAGCTTGCGCTCGATGCTCTGCGCCGCCTGCTGCAGGTCGGCCAGGTGCGCCGAGACGATCTCGCGCTCGGTCTTCACGGCCGGCAGCCACGCGCAACTCAGGCAGCCCACCACGAGCGTGTCCAGGCGCACCGGCACCGAGAGCGCGCCGAAGCGGTCGGGCGAGTCCATGCTCGTCGACGCGGGGTCGCGCACCACGTAGCCCTGGTCGCGCGCATGGGCCATCATGCGGCGGATGTTCTCGGGGCGGCGCGCGACGCGGTCGGTGTCGCTCGGCGAGCGGGCCAGCGCCGCGAGAATCTCGCGCCGCTCCTCTTCGGGGCAGAACGACAGGTAGCAGCGCCCGAGCGACGACAGCAGCATGGGCGGCCTGAAACCCAACGCCCGGTAGTTCACCGCCAGGCCATTGCGCGGCCGGTCCGTGTCCAGGATGAGCATGGCCGTGCCGTCGCGCACGCCCAGGTCGATGGGCCACGGCACCAGGCGCTGCAGCGTGGCGCGCGACTGCGCCGCCAGCGCCGACAGGCTTGCGCGCCATTGCACCGCGGGCCCCGATTCGCCGGCGGCCGAGGCCGGCACATAGCGCTTGTCGAGTTCGCTGCGCTCGGCCCATCCGGCCTGCTGCAGTGTCTTCAGGATGCGCAGCAGCGTGGCCTTCGAGAGGCCGGTCTGGCGATGCAGCTCCGACAGCGTGGCGGCCGACGAGCGCTGGATGGCCAGCATCACGTCGAGTCCGCGGCGCAGCGCATCGATCGATTTCACGCTTCGGGCGCCGGTGGTGTCGGACATGCGGAACTCCAGAAAAAGGTTCACCTGGTGAAACTATATCTTCTGGCTTCGGCAGCGTGTTCCTACAGTGCGTCGACCCCACCCGTCGTCCCACTGAAAAGGAAAACAGAGCATGAAGTTCACCCGTCGCGAAGCGGCCCGTGCCGCCGCCGCCATCGCCGCATCGAGCCTTGCCCTGCTGGCCGCCGGCGGCGCCATGGCGCAGGCCTGGCCGGCCAGGCCGATCACCATCGTCGTTTCCTATCCCGCGGGCGGCGACACCGATGCGGTCGCGCGCATCTATGCCGAGAAACTCTCGCTGCGCATCGGGCAGCCGGTGCTCGTGGACAACCGGCCTGGTGCCAGCGGCATGATCGGCAACGCCTGGGTCGCCAAGGCCGCACCGGACGGCTACACGCTGCTGTTCACCCCCAGCACCTTCCCGATCGCGCAGCATGTGCTGAAGGCCGGCCCCGGCGTGGCGCACGACGTGGTCAAGGATTTCACGCCCATCGTGAAGACCGGCAACATCCCGCTGCTGCTGGTGACCGCGCCGTCCACCGGCATCAAGAACGTGGCGCAGCTGGTGGCCGAGGCCCGGGCCGGCAAGGCGCTGAGCTACGGCACCCCGGGCGCGGGCTCGCCGATGCACATCGCGGGCGAGCTCTTCAACAAGGACGCCGGAACGCAGATTGCCCACGCACCCTATCGCGGCGTGGCGCCGGTGGTGAACGATGCGCTCGGCGGACACGTGGGCGTGGGCTGGATCACGCCCGGCGCGGTGGCGGGCCACATCGCCAGCGGCAAGCTCGTTGCGCTGGCGGTGGCCGAGCGCCAGCGCACGAAGCTGATGCCCGGCGTGCCCACGCTGATCGAGCTTGGCTACAAGGACGTGGATGTCAGCGCCTGGATGGGCCTGCTGGGCCCCAAGGGCATGCCGGCGGAGCTGGTGCAGGCCCTGAACCGCCACTTCAACGAAGTGCTGAAGATGCCCGACGTGCAGGCCCGCATGGCTGCGCTCGGCATCGAGCCGATCGGCGGCGCGCCCTCGGTGCTGGCGCAGCAGATCGCGGACGACGACCAGCGCTTCGGCAAGCTGGTGAAGGAATTCGGCATCCGCGCCGAATGAGCTGGAACAAGGAGACAAGCACATGCTGAGCGAAGAGAAGAACCGCCTGCTGACCGAGGTCGGGCCGGGCAAGCCGATGGGCGACTACCTGCGCCGCTACTGGCATCCGGTTGCCGGAGCCAGCGAGTTCGACGACAAGGCCGTCAAGCCGCTGCGCATCCTGGGCGAGGACCTGGTGCTCTACAAGGACCTGGGCGGCAACTACGGGCTCGTGGACCGCCGCTGCCCGCATCGCAATGCCGACATGTCCTACGGCTTTGTCGAGCAATGCGGCTTGCGCTGCAGCTACCACGGCTGGCAGTACGACCAGAGCGGCCAGTGCGTGCACCAGCCCTTCGAGGAAACGCTGGACCCGGACGCGCGCATGCGCAGGAACACGAAGATCAAGGCCTACCCGGTGCAGGAAAAGGCCGGGCTGCTCTGGGCCTACATGGGGCCGCAGCCCGCACCGCTGCTGCCCGACTGGGAGCTGTTCAACTTCAGGAACGGTTTCGCGCAGGCCGTGTTCGCAGAGATCCCCTGCAACTGGTTCCAGTGCCAGGAAAATTCCATCGACCCCGTGCATTTCGAGTGGACGCACAACAACTGGACCACGCGCCTGCAGGGCRACGAAGGCCCCTATGTGCCAACCCACCTGAAGCTCGCGTTCGATGAGTTCGAGCACGGCTTCGTCTACCGGCGGTTGCGCGGCGGCGAGAGCGAGGACAACGTGATGTGGACCACGGGCCGCGTCACGCTGTGGCCCAACGGCTTCTTCCTTGGCCACCACTTCGAATGGCGCGTGCCCATCGACGACCACAACACCCTGAGCGTGCTGTGGGTGCTGAGCCGCGTGCCGACCGAGCAGGAGCCCTACGTGCAGGAGCGCATTCCGTCCTGGTACGGCCCGATCAAGGATCCGGCCACCGGCCGCTGGATCACGAGCCACGTGGCCAACCAGGACTTCGTGGTGTGGGTGGGGCAGGGCACGGTCACCGATCGCACCCGCGAAAAGCTCGGCCAGAGCGACAAGGGCATCGTGATGATGCGCCGCCGCTTCTTCGAGGAACTGGAGGCGATGCAGGCCGATCCGGCGCACGAGCCCAAGGGCGTGATCCGCGACACTGCGATGAACCGCAACGTGCCGCTGCCTTCGGCCTGCCGCGACGAGATGCTCCATGGCTTGCCGCGCGCGGAGCTTGCCGCCCATCCGCTGCTGGGGCCCTACCTGAAGGACTTCTTCGGGCAGGCCGGGCAGCCCGAGCACGTGCGCGCGGCCTACGAACGCGCGATCGGCCAGAAGGTGGAG
>NZ_JBFTPJ010000301.1:0-6024 GCF_056398445.1 Variovorax sp. 01T439_2 | reverse complement strand
GTTGTACATGCCTCGCCAAGTGGCCTTGGCGATGACCTGCAGATGGCTGATGGCCCATCTTTCTCGCTCTTGCTCCTCGCGCTCGCCGATGGCCCGCTTATACGGCTCGTCCACGAACAGGTAGCGTCGTGTCGCGGGATCGAACCATACGCTGGGATGATCGGAATGCGGGATGCAGTTGCGCGAATTGCCGCTGGGATAGACGCGGCTGTAACTGGCGGAAGGCCGCAGTCGGGTGGCATCCATGAACTGGAAAACCCGGGCTGCAGCGCATGCGTGTTCACGAGCTTCCATTTGCCCGCTGCAGTAGTGCTTGCCTTCCAGATGGTCGGAGGCCATGGGCTGTAGGTCGTACAGTGAGCGGTTGTGGGCCAACTGTTGAGCCGTGATCAGCGATGTCCAGGCAGCCGAGAGCTGAATCGTGAGGGTCTCTCGGCCTCGCTCGCCGCTCTCCTTGTCCTTCCAGTAGAACGTAAGAAAAAGCGGATACAAGTCCGACCGCGCATCCGCCAACGGTGTTGCGGCGACATGAACTGCCAACATTCGCTGGGCGTGGGCATAGTTCTGGAAACGGGCAGTCTGGGCCGCGCTGTCGAGGGCCGCAGCGTGAGAGGCGCCGGTCGCGTGCTTGATCTGTCGGGCGAGGCTCTTGATGCCGCCAATCGATGAGGGGACAGGGGAATTCATGAACATGACAGTTCTCCACGGTCCACATCGAAACGTCACCCGCTACCGTCTCCACATGGACCTTGAGAAAAGGCATGTCAGGAGTTTGATGAATCGAAGGGCAATACTCTCGGAGCTTCGCTGCTGCGGGCGGCGTGCCTTTGCCAAAGGCGAAGCGGCATTATCTCGTTTTCCTTAGGGCTTCGCAAACGCACGCGAAACCGTCCAGCGACAGCCCGAAAAGCGTTCACGGCAAAACAAGCGGGGGGAGGCTGCCGGCGAGGGCCAAGATCAGATCCTCGATCAGGTGTGGGAACTCTAGCGAACCTCTGATCCACTGCGCAGGTCGTGCGCAGTGGGCCCGCCTTAAACCGTTACAGGCTTGTTAGCAGTGGCCTGCACGGGAATGTGGGCGCGTTCTTCCTTGATGCGGTTGGCGCTGTCCACGAACACCAGCTTGGGCTTGTAGCCCGCCACTTGGTCTTCGGGCACCAGGCCGAAGGCCGCGATGATGATCAAGTCGCCCACAGAGGCCCGGCGCGCGGCCGAGCCGTTGACCGAGATGATGCCGGTGCCSCGCTCGCCGCGGATCGCRTAGGTGACGAAGCGCTCGCCGTTGTTGATGTTCCAGATGTGGACCTGCTCGTTCTCGGCCAGGTTGGCGGCATCCAGCAGGTCTTCGTCGATGGCGCAGGAGCCTTCGTAGTGCAGTTCGCAGTCGGTGACGGCCACGCGATGGATCTTGGACTTGAGCAGGGTGCGGAACATGGAACGGACTCTTTCTCTCTACGAAAAGGTGGATCAGTCTGGCGTCCATCGATGAACACACCAGGATGAAGGGCGCCGCAGGCGCGGTGAGCGAAGGATAGTCGAGCCGCCGGTGGCGTCCGCGCTCGCAGCCTCCATCCTTGCGATCTCCGGCCCTTCAGGCCTGCGCGCTGCGCTTGCCGAGAGGCAGGGAGGATGGTGGATGGGGTTGGCTTGCTGTCCCTCTCATCGTTGCACGCCGTTCTCGCCGTCAAGGTCTGCGCGCAATGGCATTGCGCTTGCGTCCTGGCGGCCGTCTTCGAACCCTGACAGCTGCGCTGCGGCGTGCCGGTTTCGGTCTCKGGCAATCCCGCCCGATTCACGGAGCCGACTATGTCGCACGATCTCTTCTCCTCCCTCGTTTCCTTCGAGTTCTCCGCCTCTGTTCCTCTTCTCGTTCGCGATGTCGCGGGCGAATACCGTCCGGCCAAGGCCGATGAGGTGCTGCTTGCGGCGCAGCGGCTGCTGGCAAGGCGGGTGCGTGGCAGCGACGCGCTGTCTTCGCCTGAGCTGGTGCGGGACTCCTGTGTCTGCGGCATGGAGCGCTGGAGTGCGAGGTGTTCGCTGTTGTGCATCTGGATGTGCAGTGCCGAGTGCTGGACTATGTGGAGATGTTCCGAGGCACGGTTGCACAGAGTTCGGTGTATCCACGTGAGGTGGTCAAGGACGCACTGGCGCGCAACAGTACAGCGCTTCTGCTGGTGCATGGCCATCCCTCGGGATCGGCAAAGCCGTCGCTGGCTGACGAAGCGCTCACGCAGACCCTCAAGTCGGCCCTGTCCCTCGTGGACGTGCGGGTGCTGGATCACCTGATCATCGGTGGCTGCGATATCTACTCGATGGCCGAGCATGGGTTGATGTAGCAAAGGGGGCTTCGGCCCCTTTTGTATTTTCCACTCGCATGCGCGCTGCGCGCGTGCTTCTGGCCGGCGGCCGGTGCCGGCCGATTCCCTCGATTTCATTTCTCCGGTGGCGGCACCCGCCACCTGCGCGCCGCTGTCTGCGGCTTGCCTGGCCTCTGCGTGCGCTCCCCCCGTCAAGGGCCGCTGCGGCGCCCGTGTCCTCGGCTTCGCCTGCGGGCCGCGCCAGCGCCTTCGCTGTTCTCCCTTGACGGCGCACCCGCGCCGGCCCCAGCCGGCCTGTATGGCCGCGAAAGGGCTTCGCGGCCCCTGCGGAGCCCAACACCCAAGGAGAGCGCCTATGCACAGACCCACACCCTGAATCCAGTTTCGGTTTTTGTTTTCCCAGTTTTGTTTTCCAACGTCCCGACATGGGACAGGAGTTCGATCATGAATACTGTTGATGCGTCAGAAGTTTCCGCCCTTGAAGCAGCCGTACCTGCGCAGAACATGCTGTTGGTGCCGCTTTCGCGGCTGCGCCCGCGCCCGTCCAAGCGCAACGTGCGCCGCAAGGCGCGCACGTCGATTGCTGCGCTGGCTGCAAGCATCCGGCGTCTGGGCCTTCTGCAAAACCTCACCGTGATTCCTTGCGGCGATGACGGTGACTTCGAGGTCGTCGCCGGTGGGCGCCGCCTCGCGGCCCTGAAGCTGCTCGCCAAGAAGCGGCGCATCCCAGAGGATTGGTCGGTGCCTTGCATGCTGGTGGCCGACACGCTGGCGCGCACGGCGAGCCTCACCGAGAACGTGCAGAGGGAGGCCATGGGACCGGTCGAAGAACTGCTCGCATGGAAGGCCCTTGTGGCCGAAGGCCGCTCGGTGGAGGCCATCGCGGCGGACTTCGGCGTGATGCCGTTGGTGGTCAGACGCCGGCTGCGGCTCGCCAACGTCTCGCCGCGCCTGCTGGCGGACTATCAGACCGGCGCTGCGACCCTCGAACAGTTGATGGCGCTCGCCATCACCGACGACCACGCGGCGCAGGAGGCCGCGTTCTACGACAGCCCCGCATGGCAGCGCAGCCCCGAGGCGCTGCGTGATCATCTGACCCATGAAGAGATCGATGCCAGCCGCGATGCGCTGGCCCGTTTCGTCGGACTGGAAACCTACGAGGCCGCAGGAGGTGGTGTGCGGCGCGACCTGTTCTCGGACGAAGAGCAGGGAGGCTATCTCACCGATGCCGGATTGCTGGACACGCTCGCGCGTCACAAGCTCGCCGATGTTGTCGAGCAGGTTCAGCTGGAGGGCTGGGGGTGGGTGGAGGTCGCGCCGCGCGCCACGGCTGCCGAGCTGCACGTGTTCCAGCGGGTACGGCGCACGCGCCGCGACCCGAGCAGGGCCGAGGCCAAGCGCATTGCCAAGCTTGAAGGAAAACAGAACGAGCTACAGGACCGTCTCGATGACGAGGATGCGGAACTGAGCGAGGACGGCGTGCAGGCTCTGCAGGAGGAGCTGAACCGGCTCGGCAACGAGCTGGAAGCCATCGAGCAGACCCTGACGGTTTATCCGCCCAGTGCGGTGGAAATGGCGGGTGTCGTGGTGTCCGTGGACCACATGGGCGGCGTGGTGGTGCACCGTGGGCTGCTGCGCGAGGAACAGGCCAAGACGTTACGGGCGCAAGAGCGGCAGAAGGCCGGTGCGGCAGGCGTGGAGCGCAATGGTTACGGCGGCGATGCTGATGAGTCGGTCAAGTCCGGTATCTCGGAGAAGCTGGCGAAGCGGTTGAGCGCGCATCGCACAGCCGCCTTGCAGGCCGAGGTCGCCCGGCATCCGCAGGTGGCATTGGTGGCTGTCGTGCATCGGCTCGCGCTGCGCGTGGTCTTCGACAGCTACGGTTCGGGTGGTTCTCCCGTCGACATCATCGCCACCCCGCAGGATGGGCTGACGCAGCATGCCCCGGATGTGGGGGGCTCGCCTGCGGCGGTGGGCATGGGCAAGGTCCGCGAGGCATGGGCGGGCCGCTTGCCGAAAGAGCCCAAAGCTCTCTTTGCCGAACTGCTGGCCCTGCCGCAAGGCGAGCTGCTGTCGTTGCTGGCGGTGTGCGTGGCTTCCACCGTCAGCGTGCTGGCATCCCGCGAGGACGAGGTGCCTGCCGCCGGGTTGGCCGAGGCCGTGAGCCTCGACATGCATGACTGGTGGGCGCCGACCGCCGAAGGCTACTTCGCGCATGTCTCCAAGGCGAAGGCGCTGGAGGCGGTGCTGGCCTTCGCACCCGATCACGTGACCCGGCTGTCCAAGCTCAAGAAGGCCGAGATTGCGAGCGAGGCCGAAAGGCTCGCGGCCGGGACCGGGTGGCTGCCGGTGATGTTCAGGGGCAAGGCAGAACCGAGCCCTGAGACGCCAATATCGTCTGGAATCGACGCGGTGCTGGAAGCGGATGAAGCCGCTGCCGAGGCCGAAGAGCGCGAGGGGCTGGCGGCAGTCGCCTAAGCATGAGGCCCCGGCCGGAGGCCGGGGCCTTGGATGCGCGAGAAAAAACGCGCGCGGCAAGTATGCCGCGCGCGTTTTCGTTTGCGATGAGGGTGGGGACGATGGACGCGCCGTGGCGGCGTTGCGTGTCCCAAGCAATCGGAATTTCCTGCGCCGTGGTACGCCCCGCCATGCCCCGTTAGGTTGGCTTCGCCGACACATCGCGTGAGCATCGTGAGAGTTCCAGTCCAGGGGCGTACGCATCTGTCTCTGATCTTGAAAACACAGCGATGTCACCTCTCACATTCTCATGAACCAGCAAGGCGTCAGCGAAATCTGTTTTGAAGAAACCTATGCGGTGTCGCATGACCAGACGGCACGGTCTTTGTTCGCGAGACTGCCGCATGGCCGCGAATACGCGCAAACGTTGATCGAATGTCTGGCGACCGGGTACCTGGTTGCGGTGGTCGAGTCCATCTGCGTCCGCGAAATGCAGATGCATATCGACGCGATGATGGAGGTGGTCGTAGGGCGCACTGTGCATATCGAGCATCTCGGCCCCATTCCACCGACGACACGGCTGCGACTGCGGGGATGGGTCGAGGGTCTCGGCGAGCGCAGTGCGACATTCCGTGTCCAGGCCTATGACGACCACGAGCTCGTACTCGACGGGACCGTCACGCTGGTGGCGGCGCATCGGGCCAGCATCGAGTCGCGTATCGCCACGAAGGTCGATGCGCTTGAGGCGGCCCGCGGCGGTGGACAACAGGGCTGACGGCCGGGAACGACGGGTCATCCCGCGTCACGGTTCAGGCTCTTTCCGTAGATATCTGACTTTCTTCCATGCCGCTGATGCCGATCACGTCTGCCGCCTCGACGCTGTGGGACGTTCCGGCGGCGCTTTCCTGGTCAGCCGGCATGGACCTGGACTGCGTCCGGGGCCTGCCGGAGAGCCGTTGCTGCGGTACCGGTGCCTGGGCCATGCATCCTTTCGGATCAGGTGCACGCCCACGGCCTTGTATTTGTCGTGAATCCTGGCGCGGGCACGGCGGCGCTTCTCTTCGTTGCGCTTCGCCTCGGGCTTCCTCGCCGCAACCGTACGGCCCGACAAATTTCCCCGACCTGCGGTCTTCCTCGCGAGGCAAATTTGTCGGGCCTTCCGGTCCTCCACTCGCGTTGCGGCCTTCGGTGCGACGCGCCCGGACCCGCACCGTCCGGATCACGCCAAGGCCGCGATGGGCGCGGACCT
>NZ_JBFTPJ010000300.1:0-6030 GCF_056398445.1 Variovorax sp. 01T439_2 | reverse complement strand
CTGCAGGATCGCCTTCTGCTCGGTCTCGACCTGCGACACGCGCACCGGGCCGCGCAGCTCGATGTCCTCGCGCAGCGTCTCGGCGGCACGCTGCGACATGTTCTTGAGGAATTTCTCGCGCAGCTCGGGCGCCGAGCCCTTGAGCGCGACGATGAGCGAGTCGGACTCGATGTCCTTGAGCAGGCGCTGGATGTAGCGGTCCTCCAGGTCGAGCAGGTTCTCGAACACGAACATTTCCTCGACGATGCGCTGGGCCAGCGCCTCGTCGTGGGCGCGCACGTGGGCAATGGCCTCTTCCTCCTGCGCGCTGTTCATCAGGTTGACGATCTCGGCCGCGGTGCGCGCGCCGCCCAGGCGGCTGCGCTTGAGGCCTTCGCCCGAGAGCATCTCGGTGAGCACGTCGGTCAGCTCGGCCAGCGCGGCCGGCTGCACGCCGCCGAAGGTGGCCACGCGCAGGATCACGTCGTGGCGCAGGCGCTCGGGCAGCCGTTCGAGCACCTCGGAGGCCTTCTTGCGGTCCAGGTGGACCAGCAGCGTGGCCAGGATCTGCGGATGCTCGTCGCGCACCAGCTCCACCACCTCGCCGGCTTCCAGGTCGTTGAGCCGCTCGATGCCGCCGTGCGGCTCGTCGGGTTGCAGGATGTCCTCGAGCAGGTTGCTCGCGCGGTCGTCGCCCAGCGCCTTGCGCAGCACGGCGCGGATGTAGCTGCCCGAGCCCAGGTGCAGCGCGGACAGCTGCTCGGTCTCCATGCGGAACTCGGCCAGCACGGCCGCGAGCTCGTCCTTGGAGACCTGGCTCAGCCGCGCCATGGCCACGCCCAGTGCCTGCACCTCGGTGGCGGGCAGGTGGTGCAGCGTGGCCGCGGCGCGGTCTTCGCCCAACGACATCAGCAAGATTGCGCTCTTCCGGGTGCCTGCGTCGCTCATGAATTCATCCAATGCTTGATCAGCGTGGCGACCAGGCGCGGGTCCTGGTCGGCGGTCTGGTGCGCGTAGTCGAGGTCGGCCTTCTGGCGCTCGATCTCGCGCAGCCGCGCGTTGTTCTGCGCGACCGTTCCGTCGTCGTCGGCCGCGCCAGGGGCGGCCGGCGCCGCTTCAGGCACCGCGGCGGCGGGCGGCGCGAGGTGCTTGCGCAGCAGCGGCCGCAGCACCGCGAACCAGGCGAACAGCGCGAGGCCGGCCATCAGCAGGTACTGCGCGACGCTCATGGCGAGCCCGAGGTTGGCGGGGTCGCGCCAGAACGGCAGCGCGGGCCCGGCTTCTGCGTCGCCGCCTTCGCGGGCGAAGGCGCTGTTGACCACGTTGAGCGAGTCGCCGCGCTCCTGGCTGAAGCCCATCGCTTCCTTGACCAGGTTGCGGATCTGCTCGATCTCGGCCGGCGTGAGCGCGCGCTGGCCCGGCTTGCCGGCGCTGTCCGCGGTGTCGCGGTGGTTCACCACCACGGCCACCGACAGCCGCCTCACGCCGCCCGCGCCCTGCTGCACATGGCGGATCGAACGGTCGAGCTCGTAGTTGGTCGTCGTGTCCTTGCGCGAGCTGCCCGGTGCCGTGCTGGCTGCCGTGGCGGTTGCCGCGGGCTTCGGCGCGGGTGCCGCGGCGTTCGGCGGCGCGGTGATGGGCGCGCTCGGCGTCTGCGGCGGCTGGTTCGACAGCGCGCCCGGCACGCCGCCCGGCGGCGTGGCGCCCTGCTGCATCGACTCGCTGGACTGCTGGCTGCGGACGGCCGCGGCGCGCGGGTCCTGGTTCGGCTTGTAGCTTTCCTCGGTGCGCTCGACCACGGAAAAGTCGATCTCGGCCGCCACCTGCGCGCGCACATTGCTCGCGCCCACGAGGGGCTGCAGGATCGCCTCGATGCGGCGGATGTAGCCCTGCTCGATTTCCTGCGCGTACTTGAGCTGGCTCACGTCCAGCCCGCGCGCGCCGGCATTGGCAGCCGACAGCAGGTTGCCGCGCTGGTCGACCACGGTCACGCTCTTGGCGTCCAGGTCGGGCACGCTGCTGGAGACCATGTGCACGATGGCGCTGACCTGGCCTTCGTCGATGCTGCGGCCGCGGTGCAGCGTCAGGATCACCGAGGCCGAGGGCTTCTTCTGGTCGCGCACGAAGAGCGAAGGCTTGGGCAGCGCCAGGTGGATGCGCGCCGATTCCACCGAGCCGATCGATTCGACCGAGCGCGCCAGCTCGCCTTCGAGCCCGCGCTGGTAGTTGACCTGCTCGGCGAAGTTGCTGGTGCCGAACTTCTGGTTGTCCATCAGCTCGAAGCCGACCCCGCCGCCCTTGGGCAGGCCCTGCGACGCGAGCTTCAGGCGCACTTCGGGCACCCTGTCGCGCGCCACCAGGATCGCGCCGCCGCCCTCGGCGAACTTGTAGGGCACGTTCATCTGCTGCAGCGACGCGATGATGGCGCCGCCGTCGCGGTCCGTCACGTTGGTGTAGAGCACGCCGTAGTCGGGCGCGCGGCTCCACAGCAGGAACGCCGCGGCGGCCGCGGCAATGGCGGCCGCGCCGACGATCAGCGGCAGCTTCGGCTGGGTGCGCAGGCGCTCGGCAAGGCCGGAGGCGGGCGAGGGCGCCGGGCCGGTGCCCGCGGGGGCCGCCGAACTCATTGCGCAACCTCCACCGCGGCCGGATGCACGGGGCGGCGCGGAGTCTTGGCGAGGGGCTGGAGGCTTCGATGTTCTGGGGTCATGCCGAGGGGGCCGTGGTGTCGTCAGCGAGCTATGGGTTCGGCGTTGATTCTCAGCAGCCGGGCCATATTCGATTGGTCGAACAACTGCGGGTTTTGCCATCAGTTGGGCGCATGTCGCCGCGGCTTCGCCTGCTACGCTGAAAACACGCGGGAAGGCCCTGGGCCTCCCTCTTCATCGCCAGATCCAACCCATCCAGAGAGAGCTCTCCATGTCGATCACCGCCATCGAATCCGTCCTGCAGCAGATGCGCGCCACCGCGCTCCAGAGCGGCATTGCGCAACCCGCCGCCGAGGCGGTCCAGCCCGGGGGCTTTGCGGCCGAGCTGCGCCGCTCGCTCGACAGCATCAGCACCGCGCAGACCAAGGCCTACGGCCAGGCCGAGGACTTCGAAATGGGCAAGCCCGGCGTGGCGCTGAACGACGTGATGGTCGACCTGCAGAAGGCCAACGTGGCTTTCCAGACCGGGCTGCAGGTGCGCAACCGGCTGGTGGCGGCCTACCAGGAAGTGATGAACCTGCCCGCCTGAACGCCGAGGTTGTGGGGCGCGCATCTTTTTTTGCGCCGGACTCTAAATGTTTGAAAAGCCCTGCCGATAACTAAACCAACGATGGCTTGAGTCTCACAGTGGGAGCGGGTCCAGCGTTGCGGCCTGAGGGCCGGAGTCCACAACCTTTGTCTATCAGGAGTCGAACATGGCGCAAGTCATCAACACCAACAGCCTTTCCCTGCTCACGCAGAACAACCTCAACGCGTCGCAATCGTCGTTGAACACGGCGATCCAGCGCCTGTCCTCCGGCCTGCGCATCAACAGCGCCAAGGACGACGCCGCCGGCCAGGCCATTGCGAACCGCTTCACGGCCAACATCCGCGGCCTGACGCAAGCCTCGCGCAATGCCAACGACGGCATCTCGCTGGCGCAGACGACGGAAGGCGCGCTCAAGGAAGTGAACAACAACCTGCAACGCGTTCGCGAACTGTCGGTGCAAGCCGCCAACGGCAGCAACTCGGGCAGCGACCTGCAGTCCATCCAGGACGAAATCAAGCTGCGCCTCGGTGAAATCGACCGCGTGTCGAAGCAGACCGACTTCAACGGCGTGAAGGTCCTGTCGTCGTCGGCCAAGCCGCTGACCGTGCAGGTCGGCGCCAACGACGGCGAGACCATCGACATCGACCTGAAGGAAATCAGCTCGAAGACGCTCGGCATGCAAGGCTTCAACGTGGCCGGCCCCGGCGCCACGGCTGCCTTCGCATTCGACGGCGTGACCGGTTCGGCCGCTGGCGATGCGCCCACGGCTGCCCAGCTGAAGTCGCTCTACGGTTCGACCACGGCCGTCACCACGACCACCGTCGCCGAGAAGACCACCGACGACCTGTCGACCAAGCTCGGCCTGGCCGCAGGCGGCGCCACGCTCACCGGCAACACCGTTGCCGACAAGAACGGCAACCTGTTCGCCGAAGTCTCGATCACGCCCACCGGCGCCGGCGAAACCTCGTCGCTCATCAACCAGGGCTTCACCGGCGCGGTCGACGGCACCGCCATGTTCCGCTACATCGCGCTCGACCCGGCTTCCGCCGACACGGCCACGACCGCCGGCACGGCTGCCTTCACCGTCGACACCTCGAAGGTCTCGGTCGCCAGCCTGCAGACCGGCTCGACCGCCAACCCGCTCGAAGCCATCGACGCAGCGCTCAAGCAAGTCGACGACCTGCGCAGCTCGCTGGGTGCGGTGCAGAACCGTTTCGACTCGGTGATCTCCAACCTGGGCACCGCCATCACCAACCTGTCGTCCTCGCGCTCGCGCATCGAAGACGCCGACTACGCAACCGAAGTGTCGAACATGACCCGTGCGCAGATCCTGCAGCAAGCCGGTACCTCGGTGCTGGCCCAGGCGAACCAGACCACGCAAGGCGTGCTGTCGCTCCTGCGCTGATCTGAAAAGGCATTGCGCAGGCCGCCGGGCGAAAGCCTGGCTCCGCCTGCGCTGTTCCCTGCGGCCTGGTTCCGGCCAGGCCGCAGACGACAGCGAAAGCAATCCTGACAGCCGCCGCCGCCTTCTCATTCACAGACATCAGGAAATTTCAACATGGCATCGATCAGCAGCCTGGGCGTGGGCTCCAACCTCGACCTGAGCACCTTGCTCTCGCAGCTGCAGACGGCGGAGAGCCAGCCGCTGGTGGCGCTGCAGCAGCGCCAGGTGAGCTACACGAGCAAGCTCTCGGCCTACGGCACGCTGCAAAGCTCGCTGGGCACGCTGCAGGCCGCGGCCAAGAAGCTCTCGGACCCGGCGCTGTTCCAGGGCGTGAAGGCCGTCTCCAGCGCAACCGACGTGCTGACCGCGGCAGCCGCAGGCACGGCCGCGGCCGGCACCTATGCGATCGACGTGACGCAGCTCGCGCAGCCGCAGTCGCTGGTGGCGGCGGGCCAGGCGAGCACCACCGCGGCCATCGGCAGCGGAACCATCACCATCGATTTCGGCGCCATCACGGGCGGCACGCTCGATGCGGCCACCGGCACCTACAGCGGCTCCGGCTTCACCAAGGACGCCACCCGCACCGCCGTGCCGATCACCATCGACAGCAGCAACAACACGCTCGCGGGCATCCGCGACGCCATCAACGCCGCCAAGGCCGGTGTCTCGGCCAGCATCGTGAACGACGGCAGCGGCACGCCCAACCGGCTGGTGCTGACCTCCTCGCAGACCGGCGAGGCCTCGAGCATGCGCGTCTCGGTAGCGGGCGATGCAGCGCTGCAGAACCTGCTGAACAACGATCCCGCGGGCACGCAGAACCTGCGGCAGACGGTGGCGGGGCAGAACGCCAAGCTTAGCGTCAACGGCATTGCCGTGACCAGCGCGAGCAACACCGTCAAGGAAGCCATCCAGGGCACCACGCTGACGCTGCTCAAGACCGGCAGCAGCAGCCTCTCGACCCAGGCCGACACGGCCGCGGTGGAGACGGCCATCAACGATTTCGTCAAGGCCTACAACAGCCTGCAGGCCACGGCCAACACGCTGACCGCCTACAACCAGGACTCCAAGACCGGCGCCGCGCTCGTCGGCGATTCGACGCTGCGCAACCTGCAGACGCGCATCCGGCAGGCGCTCACCACGCCGCAGGCCGGCGGCCCCGACGACATGAAGGTGCTGTCCGAGATCGGCGTCGCCTTCCAGAAGGACGGCACCATGGCGGTCGATTCGACCAAGCTCAAGTCGGCCCTGGCCGGCAACCTGGCGGGCGTCTCGGGGCTGTTCGCGAGCGCCACCGGCAGCACCGCCGGCTACGGCAAGCAGCTGAGCGCGCTGGTGGACGACCTCACCTCCACCGGCGGCGCGCTCAAGGT
>NZ_JBFTPJ010000299.1:0-10701 GCF_056398445.1 Variovorax sp. 01T439_2 | reverse complement strand
ACCATGGACGTTTGCGGCCTCACTGATTGGTCCGTCTTCGAGCGCTTTGCTGGCACTGAATGGATGCGCCGTGGTGCCGAGTACGACGACATGAAGGCTCAATTGACTGAGCATTTGCTCGCTGAGGCCTTTCGCCGCTTCCCGCAGCTCCGAGGGCGAGTTGCCCATGCCGAACTGGCCACACCGCTGAGCTTCAATCACTTCTTGAATCGCACTCGAGGCAATTTCATGGGCTTCGAACAGACGCCGCGGCGCTTTGCCCAGCGCTGGATGGGCGCTCACGCGCCGGTCAAGGGCCTGTACTTCAGTGGCCAAGACGTGGCGGCCGCGGGCGTCAGTGGTGCAATGGTCGGCGGTCTGGTGGCCGCCAGCGCCGTGCTCGGGCGCGACCTCTTCCGTGAACTGAGATCCTAGTGTCCATTCGGCATGCTCAGCGTTGCCCCGCTCACCCCGCAGTTCGGGGCGAGCACTTTCTTCCGTTGCCTCCGAGAGGCAGATGGGCTGACGCACCTCACCCCATGAGCGAGTTCGAGCCACAGCAGGCGCGCTCGTACACCTCAGTCTTCAGGCATTGACCGACAGCCGCGGATGACGCCGCGGCAGAGCTAGGCTGTCGCGGCGCCGTCAACGCCCGTGCCCTGTTCCAGCAACCAGTCGCAGAAGGTTTTGACCACCGGATCGTGCTGAAGACGCTGCAGGGAGTCGGTCGTGATGTCCGCGCGCTCGAGTTCGAAGACGAGGCCCGAGATGATGTGCTCGGCCAGGGCAGCCGTACTATCGATCTGCTGGCTAACCGCGCGTGCCAAGTCGGTATTCGCCCGCGCGATCTGCTCGTTTTCCGCCGTGCGCGCACTGCGACCGAAACGCCCATGTTGATGCGAGAGGCGATTGAAGACGGCAACAAGATGCAATTCATGGACCCACCGCAGATGCCTGGCGAAGTCGGGAAGGTCGTGCTGCGGGCGCTTGACAAACCGCGCCTGGAGCTCTTCGTGAGGGCCGGCGAGTCCTGGAACGCGCGCCTGGCGATGCTTATGCCGAACTTGCTGGTGCGGCTGATTCCGCCATTCGGCCGAAAGAGTGAAAGTGGTCATCGTTTGTACCTGGCATCCCTGGTCCCGCCTCGATCTCAGATGGCTACAGCGCATGGCCGGTTGGCCGGTGCCTGATGGTGGCGTGCACCTCGCCTGGGCCGAGGGCACACTATTTTGCAGGTGCGTGTCCAGATTCATCACCGGCTATTGGCTCGGTGAGTTGACTGCCCCAGGCGCCGACCAATTGCTGGATGATCTCGGCGGCCCTCCTGCACGCGGGTGAAAGCTTGCCCTGCTTCGGAAACGCCAAGGTCACATGGCGGAAGAGATCGGGCTTCACGAGTTTGCTGGCCTGAAGGCGACCCCGTCGGAGTTCCTCGGCAATTGAGTACGGCCCCATCATCGAATAGAGCCCCGGCGTGTGCGCCACCAGTTCCTTTTGCATCGTCAACGAATCCACTTCGGCGACTGGGACCAGGGCGAAGCCCAAGCTGCGGGCTGCTTCGTCAAGTGCGTTGCGCCAGTGACTGGGACGTCGAGGCAGCACGAGGTGCAGACCGGACAGACGCGAGAAGTTGACCGTGGCCTCCTTCGTGAGCTCGTCCCCCGGGGCGGAGATCAGATAGGTATGTGCAACGCTCAGCAGCCTTTCTTCGTGACCGCTCGGGCGATTGAACCGAAAAAGAATTGCCATGTCGACGGCACCGCTGTCGAGCATCGTGTTGAGTTCGGTGCCCTGAGCTTCGGCGATGTTCAGGCGGATGCCTGGATGCTCGACCTGCAGGCGTTCAAAGAGTCGCGTCATCAGCGGATGGGCTGCCGAAGGTATGACGCCCAGGCGGACCTCGCCGAGCAACTTGCCTGATTCCTCGCGAAGTTCCTCCGACAAACGGTCCGTCTCCAGCAGCCAGGACCGTAGCCGCGTTGCCGCGCGCTCTCCCAGTTCGGTCGGCACGACGCCTCTGCCTGTTCGCCGAAACAGCGGGCCGCCGAGCCCCGCTTCAAAGTCACTGATCTGGCGGCTGATGTGCGATTGCACCGTTTGGCGGCGGGCCGCCACCTTGCTCAGGCTGCCAGCCTCCAGCACTTCCAGGAAGAGCCTGACGGTCGCGACGTCCATAGGGATTACCCGTGTGAGTTATGCCAAATAAGGCAAATCTGATTGCTCGGAATTCTATCTATGCGGATGGCTTAAGGATTTTTACATTGGCTGTACCTGATGCGAACTGCTCATTTCGGGCAAGCACCGCAGCGACGAATCCAAGGAGACTCATTTGAAACTCGCCAGCTTCACACACGCCGGACAGGCCACCTACGGAGTGGTTGAGGAAGATCGCTACCAACTGCCGCCGGCCGACTTCCTCGGCCGCCATCCCGACTTGGTGTCGGTGCTGCGCGCCGATGCCTTGCGCGAACTCGCGCAGGCGGCCGCGGCAAGCGGCAGCGCCGTGCAGGCCAGCGCCGTGCGCGCGCTTCCGGTGATTCCCAACCCACCCAAGCTGATCTGCGTGGGCCTGAACTACAAGACCCACGTGGCCGAGACCAAGCGCCCGGACAGCGAATACCCGTCGCTCTTCATCCGCTTCAACGACACGCTGGCAGCGCATGAGGACACGGTGCTGCGTCCGGCCTTTTCTGAGCGCTTCGACTGGGAAGGCGAACTGGCCTTCGTGATCGGCAAGGGTGGCCGCCACATCCCGAAGGCGCAGGCCTTCGAGCACATCGCGGGCTATGCCTGCCTGAACGACATCAGCGTGCGCGACTGGCAGCGCCACACGCATCAATTCACGCCGGGCAAAAACTTTCCGGGCACCGCCCCGTTCGGCCCGTACCTGGTGACCCGCGACGAGGTGCCGGACGTCACCAGGCTGACGCTGGAGACGCGCGTCAACGGCAACGTGATGCAGCAGGCAAGCATCGACGACCTGATCTTCGACATCCCTGTCCTGGTCGAGTACATCTCCCGCTTCACACCGCTGTCGCCCGGTGACGTGATTGCCACCGGAACGCCCGGTGGCGTCGGCGACCGCCGCGAGCCGCCGCTCTACATGAAGGAAGGCGACGTGGTCGAGGTGGAGATCACCGGCCTGGGCATCCTGCGCAACCGCATCGGAACGGCAGCCTGAAGCGCCGCGACACATCATGGCCACCCCCTCCACCCCCAATCTGCGCATCGCGGTCGACATCGGCGGCACCTTCACCGACATGGCCGCCTTCGACGAGGCCACCGGCAAGCTGCTGTTCGGCAAGGCGCTCTCGACCCACGGCCAGCTCGTCAATGGCATCCAGGCCACGCTGGACAGCGCCGACATCGATGTGCGTAACGGGCAGCTGTTCCTGCACGGCTCCACCATTGCCATCAACACGCTGCTGGAGCGCACCGGCGCCAACACGGCCCTGCTGATCACGGAAGGCTTTCGCGACATCTACGAGATCGGCCGCGTCAACCGTCCCGATGCCTACAACCTGTTCTTCAACAAGCACCAGCCGCTGGTCAAGCGCTCGCTGCGCTTCGAGGTGACCGAGCGCCTGCGCGCCGACGGCAGCTTGCACAAGCCACTGGACGAGGGCGCGGTGCGCGAACTGGCGCGCGAGCTGAAGAGCCAGAACATCGAAGCGGTGGCGGTGCTGCTGCTGCACTCGTATCGCAATCCGGCGCACGAGCAGCGCGTCAAGCAGATCCTGCAGGAAGAACTGCCGGGCGCCTTCGTCTCCGCTTCGCACGAGCTTTCTCAGGAATACCGCGAGTTCGAGCGCGTCTCCACGGTCGTGGCCAACGCCTACGTCGGGCCCCGTGTCTCCGAATATCTCGGCCAGCTCGAGACGCACCTTTCCGACAAGGGCTTCGGCGGCGACTTCTACGTCGTGCAGTCGACCGGTGGCCTGTTTCCGATCGAGCATGCACGCGTCGGCTGCGTCCGGATGCTGGAGTCCGGCCCCGCAGCCGGCGTGATCGGCGCGCAGGCGATCTGTGCACAACTCGGCATGGGCGATGCGATTGCCTTCGACATGGGCGGCACGACGGCCAAGGCGGGCGTGATCAGCCAGGGGCGGCCGCTCACGACGGGCTCGGCGCTGATCGGCGGCTACGAGCGCGCGCTGCCGATCCAGATTCCGATGATGGACATCCACGAGGTCGGCACCGGCGGCGGTTCGATCGCCCGCGTGGAGACCGGCAACGCGCTGCGTGTGGGGCCGCAGAGCGCGGGCTCCATTCCCGGGCCGGTGGCCTATGGACGCGGCGGCAAGGAGCCGACCGTGACCGACGCCAACCTGGTGCTGGGCCGGCTCGACGCCGACAACTTCCTGGGCGGCGAACTCAAGCTCGACCTGGAAGGCTGCAAGCGCCAGATGGCCGAGCGCGTGGCCGGCCCGCTGGGCCTGGACCCGACCGAGGCGGCCGACGGCATCCTGCGCATCGCGGTGACGCAGATGTCGCACGCCGTGAAGGCCGTGACCACCGAGCGCGGCCTGGACGCCGGCAGCTTCACCATGGTGGTGTACGGCGGCGCCGGCCCGCTGCATGCCTCGGCGATTGCACGCGAGATCRGCATCCGCAAGGTGCTGATTCCGTACGCGCCGGGCTACTTCTCGGCCTACGGGATGCTGTTCTCCGACTTGCGCTACGACTACGTGCGCTCGGTGTTCCGCAAGCTCAACGACGTCTCCTTCGAGGAGATCGAATCCGCCTACAAGACGATGGAAGACGAGGGCCGCGCCGCGCTGGCGCAGTCCGGCGTGAAGGCGGACGGCGTCGTGATCGAGCGCGCGGCCGATATGCGCTACGTGGGCCAGGAGCACGCGGTGACGGTCGACCTTCCGCTGGCGTTCTTCGAAGGCAAGGACCGTTCGGCGATCAAGCAGCAGTTCGATGAACTGCAC
The DNA here is from genome assembly GCF_056398445.1 of Variovorax sp. 01T439_2. NCBI lineage: Bacteria > Pseudomonadati > Pseudomonadota > Betaproteobacteria > Burkholderiales > Comamonadaceae > Variovorax > Variovorax sp. 01T439_2. The sequence continues at coordinate 5,785 of NZ_JBFTPJ010000299.1, read as the reverse complement.
AAGGTGCGCTATGGCACGTCGGCGCCGAAGGAGCCGGCGGACCTGGTGAGCCTGCGCGTCACTGTGCTCGGCATCATGAAGAAGCCGCCCAAGCACAGCGTCGACGAGGGGTCGTCCAAGCCCGAGAAGGCCGCAATGCGTGCGGTCAAACCGGTGTACTTCCGCTCTGGCGGCTGGGCCGACACGCCCATCTACAAGCGCGACCGGCTGCGCGCGGGCAACGTCATCAGCGGCCCCGCGCTGATCGAGGAGCACGCCTCCACCACCGTGATGCAGCCAGGCGACGAGATGCGCGTGGACGAACTCGGCAACCTTCAAATTTCCATCGGGAGCGATCGATCATGAGCACCCCCCAAACCCCAGCGGCCGCGGTCGACCCGGTCACCGTCGAGATCATTCGCAACGGCCTGTACGCCGTGACGGAGGAGATGAAGACCAATCTCACGCGCACCGCCTACAACCTGATCATCTACGAGGCGCTGGACTTCACCGTCGGGCTCTTCACCAAGGAGGGCGACACGGTCTCGATCGGCTTGGGCCTGCCGATGTTCATCCGCGGCATGTCCGAGACGGTGAAGGCGAAGATCAGGCACTTCGGCTACGAGAACATCCTGCCGGGCGACATCCTGGTCACGAACGACGCCTACACCACCGGCAGCCACCTGAACCACTTCACGTTCACGATGCCGGTGTTCCACGAGGGCAGGCTCGAAGGCTTCACCTGCTGCATGGCGCACTGGCTCGACGTGGGCGGCACGCTCGGCAACGTCACCACCGACATCTTCAGCGAGGGGATCCAGATCCCCATCATGAAGTACCAGCGCGAAGGCGTCGTCAACCAGGACCTGATCGACATCATCGCGATGAACGTGCGGCTGGCCGATCGCGCCCTGGGCGACCTGCGCGCCCAGATCACCGCGATCACCACCGGCGAGCGCCGCTACGTGGAGCTGCTGCAGCGCTATGGCGTGGATGCAGTGAACGGCTCGATCCGCCAGATCATGGACTCTTCAGAGGCCGTGGCGCGCAAGAACACCCTGTCGATTCCCGATGGCGTGTACGAGGCCGAGTCCTTCATGGACGACGACGGACTCGAGATTGGCAAGCGCATCCCGATCCGCGTCAAGGTGACCGTCACCGGTGATGAGATGACGGTGGACCTGTCCGACGTCAGCAAGCAGGTTCGCGGCTTCTACAACTCGGGCTTCACCACCGGCATCGCCTGCGCCCAGGTGGCCTACAAGTGCCTGACCACGCCGACCGATTACCCGGTCAACGACGGAAGCTTTCGCTCGCTGAAGGTGATCATGCCGATGGGCACGGTGATCAGTGCCGAGCGCCCGTACCCGATGCGGGTGTGGATGACCTTCCCGATGACGGTGATCGACACGATCTTCAAGGCACTGGCGCCAGCCATTCCCGATCGCTCCATCGCCGGCCACCACGCCGACTTGGTGTTTCCCAACATCCACGGCATCTCGCCAGAGGACGGGCGGCTCTTCATCGTCGGCATCGGGCCGCTGGGCGGAGGCTGGGGCGCGAAGTCGACGGAAGATGGCGTCTCGGTCACGGTCTGCATCAACGACGGCGACACCCACAACAGCCCGACCGAGCAGCTCGAGGCCAAGTACCCGGTGCTGGTCGAGAAGTACCAGATCCGTCAGGACAGTGCCGGCGCCGGCCGGTACCGCGGCGGCCTGGGCGCGGAGATGGTGGTGCAGGCGCTCTCGCCCTTCACCGTCACCACCCGCATCGACCGTGTCCACTGCAAGCCATGGGGCCTGGAGGGCGGCGGAGACGCCATGGGCAACGGCCTGGCCGTGCGGCACAAGGGCGAATGGAAGAGCGACCACCTGAACGCAAAGATCTTCAACGTGCGGCTGGAACGCGGCGATGCCTACAAGATGCTGTCGGGCGGCGGTGGCGGCTTCGGCGATCCGCTGGATCGGGATATCGACCTGGTCGCAGAGGACGTGCGCGAGGGCTACGTGAGCAGCGAGGTGGCGCGCCGGGTCTATCGCGTTGCGCTGGACTCCAAAGGGCAGGTCGAGAACTGGACATCGTCGACTACCTCGAGGATCAAGGCCTGCGCTCGGGTGTTGCCGACGTGGAGCAATTCTTCCGGGCTCGCCCGACGTCCGAAGCCACCGGTCTGCCGCTTCAGAAGCTCCTGGAAGACCTCGAGCGCGACGAGTTTCCCGCCGAGGCGAGCGAATGGCTGCTGGCCAGGCTGGAACGGACCTTGAACTCTTTCGCCGAGCTTCATGGCGGGCGACAGCAGGCAGGGTCATGAGCGGCCACTTCTCCTCGCTGCTGGCAGCCGACCAGCCCGGGCAGGTGCGCGTGCCCGTGACGGTGCTGACCGGATTCCTCGGCAGCGGAAAGACGACGCTCCTCAACGAGCTGCTGCGCGAACCTGATCTGCACGGCACCGCAGTCATCGTCAACGAGTTCGGTGAAATCGGCATCGACCACGACCTGATCGCACACACGACGGAAGACACCATCCTGCTGGCCAACGGCTGCATGTGCTGTGCGGTGCGCGGCGATCTCATCGGCGCGCTGGTGGGACTCGTCGAGAGAGCCGTCTCCGATGGCTCGGCGCTGTGCCAGGTATTGATCGAAACCAGCGGCCTGGCCGACCCGGCCCCGATCCTCCGGACCTTGATGGGAGAGCCTGCCGTCAAGGATCGCTTCAGGCTGGCGGGCGTGTGCTGCACGGTCGACGCAGTGCTGGCGTTTCGCACGCTGGATCGGCATCCGGAGGCCGCGCGGCAGATCGCCATGGCCGACCACCTCTTCCTCACAAAGACCGACCTCCTGGGCGAACCGGCATCGCAGGCGTTGCTCGACTGCGTGAGGAGCCTGAATCCCACGGGCACGGTGCACCAGCAGCGCGAAGTGCACGTGGCCGTGTTGCGGCAGACGATGGAGACGCGCGCGGACGACGCGCGGCCGGTCCCCGCAGAGCGCGGGCTGTTCTACAGGCCGATGCCGGTCACCGGCGGCCCAGGCGCCTCAGGCGAGCCATCTCCCCATTCGGGCGGGATCACCTCATTCGTCCTAGTTCGCGACGATCCGTTGCCGCGAGACGGCTTCTATGCCTGGCTCGACATGGTGATCGCGATGCGGGGTGAAGACCTGCTGCGTGTGAAAGGAATCGTCAATCTGCAGGAGCAGCCGGAGCAGCCGCTTGTCTTTCACGGCGTACAGCATCTGTACCAGCCACCGGTGTCATTGTCGGCTTGGCCGAGCCCGGACCGACGCACCCGGATTGTCTTCATCACCCGAGGCGTCGACGCGGAAGCGATGGACGAGTCTCTGCGCGTTTTCGAACGACGTGGGCGGCAGAGGCGCCCTGCCGCGTCTTCACCGGACCCCTCATCACAACTCAAGGAGACTCCATGAAATCGCTGAAAGTACTGGCCGCATGCGCGGTGCTCGCGGTCGCGCCTGCCTGGGCCCAGACCGCCAAGTTCCCCGATCGGTTGATCCGAATCGTCGTTCCGTTTGCGGCAGGCGGCGGCGTGGACAACATCGCGCGCCTGCTGGCCCACCAGCTGCAGACCCAGTTCTCGGGGGTGCCGGTGATCGTGGAGAACCGCGCCGGGGCCAACGGCTCGCTGGGCGGCAAGGTTGTGCAGACGGCGCCCGCCGACGGCTACACCTTGCTGTTCTCCGCGGCGACGCACGTGCTGGCCAAGGAGGTCATGAGCACGCCGCCCTACGACCCGCAAACGGACTTCTCCCCGATTGCGCGCGTGGCCGAGGCACCGCTGATGCTCGTCATTGCGCCCCAGCTCGAGCCCCGGAAACTCACCGAGGTGCTCGCCGCGGCGAAAAAAGAGCCGGACAAGTGGACGGCGGCCATCCCCGCTGCGGGTGCACCCAGCCACCTGGCCACACTACTTTTGGCCAAGCAGGGCAACGTCAAGTTCACCTACGTCCCTTACAAGGGTACGCAACCCGCGCTGGTGGACGTCGGGGGCGGGCACGTGCAGCTTTTGATGGACTCGATGATCTCGGTCATGCCGTTGGCCAAGGCCGGGCGGGTTCGGCCGATCGCCATCAGCGCCGCCAAGCGCAGTCCGCTCGCGCCGGACGTCCCGACGGTGCAGGAGAGCGGACTGCCGGGTTTCACGTACGGGTCGTGGTATGGCGTATGGGCCCCCAAAGGCACGCCCGCCGATCGCGTCCAGTTGCTCAACAGCGCGATCAACGCCGCCATGTCCGAGCTGGGCAGGTCGGGCGCGCTGGCCAACCTCGGCGTCGAACCGGTGATCCAGGACGCCGAGCAATTCAAACGCTATGTGGCCGGCTTCGTGGCCCAAAGCGCCGACCTGCTCAAGAGCGCCGGCTTCAAGCCCGAATGACACGGACGCCGCGCACCGCTTTCACCCAAGGAGATCAGACCATGAACAGAACCACGCTCGTGGCAGCGAGCCTGCTGTCCTGCGCCACCGCGGCGACCGCCCAGTCGTCCGTCACACTCTTCGGCGTCGTCGACGTCGGCGTCAGCCACTACAGCGCCAGGAGCGACTTCTACAACAACACGGCGTCGCCCGCCATCGCATCGCCGAGCGTCACCCGGAGCCAGACGGCCTTGTCCAACAGCGGGACCTCCAACAGCCGCCTGGGCTTCCGCGGCACGGAGGATCTCGGCGGTGGACTTGCCGCCGGCTTTTGGCTGGAAGCCGGCACGACACCGGACAACGGTGCCACCGCGATCGCAAGTTTCGCTCGCAGGTCCACCGTGAGCTTGTCGGGCCCTTTCGGCGAGGTTCGGCTGGGCCGCGACTTCACCCCGACTTTCTGGAACGACTCGGTGTTCAGCCCGTTCAGCACGATCGGCGTCGGCGCCAATGTCGTGTCGAGCGTGGGGACCAACTTGCAGACAGTAAGAGGCCCTGGTTCCGCGGTAGCGGCCTCCGACAACTATCTTCGCACCAGCAACAGCATCGGCTACTTTCTTCCGCCCAATCTGGGTGGCGTCTATGGTCAGTTCCAGTACGCCTTGCACGAGAACGTTTCGCAGAGCAGCCTGCCCGGAAGTCCAAGCCAGAAAGGGCGCTACTTCGGTGGTCGCCTGGGCTATGCGGCCGGTCCGTTCGATGTCGCCTTGGCCTACGGGGAGAGCACGGCAGCGGACACCACCGGCGTGAGTCCCGTCGGATTGCCAACCGGCGTCAATCTGCGCGAGAAGATCAAGACCATCAATCTCGGCGCTTCGTACGATTTCGGCTTCATGAAGATCTTCGGTGAGCTCTCGCAGGTCAGGGACCAGGCGCTGTCGAGCGCGCCGGTGCCGGTGCTGGGCTCCTTGACGCTGCGTGATTCGGACAAGTACAAGGGCGGTCTTGTGGGCATTACCGTGCCCGTCGGTGCGGGGCTGATCAAGGCGGCCTATTCACGCGTCAAGTTCGACAACGATTTGGGCCCGCTGGCGACCCCGCTGACACCGCGGCGTGATGCGTCGGTCAACAAGCTTGCGATCGGGTTCGACTACAACCTCTCCAAGCGCACGGCGCTGTATGCGACGGCAGCCCGGATCCGGATCAAGAACGGGCAGAACAATCCGGCGATCATGGGGGCTGTGACGGGTGGTGTGACGTATCTCACGACAGGCGCCGGAATATCGGGATTCGCCCCACGCAGTTCGACCGGATACGACTTCGGCATCCGGCACGCGTTCTGATGGTGCAAAACGCAGGGCGCACCAGGAAATTTGGCGCTCGATGCCGGATCCCTTCGCGGCGAACTGCCAAGGGAGCGGACGGATACGTAG
>NZ_JBFTPJ010000298.1:0-6071 GCF_056398445.1 Variovorax sp. 01T439_2 | reverse complement strand
CCGCTGGCCAGCGCGTTGTTGGGGCCCTTGCGCTGCAGTCGGCCGATCGGGTGGATCGGCGKRAAGTACAGCACGTCGAAGCCCATGGCGGCAATGGCGGGCAGCCGCGCCTCCACGTCCTTGAAGGTGCCGTGCACGCCGGGCGTGGTGCCGGCCGAACGCGGGAACAGCTCGTACCAGGTGCTGAAGCGCGCACGTTCGCGCTCGGCCTCCAGCGGCAGCTCGAGAGCAAAGCGCACCTCGTGCCGGCGGTCGGGGTGGCGGCGCGCCAGCATGGCCAGCTCTTCGTCCAGCGCCAGCGCCTTGAGCGCCGACACGTCCGCGCCGGGGTCGGCCGCCACGGCATCGAGCTCGGTGGCCCAGTTGGCCAGCGCCTGCCGGTCCGCGCCCTCGGCCCGCTCGGCCGCGCCGGCCACCTCCAGTGCGCCCACCTGCGAGGCGATGCGCACGTCGTCGGGGTCCACGCGGCGTGTCATTTCATGGCGCCACGATTCGAACGGGTCGACCCAGGCCACCACGGTGTAGAAGTAGCGCCCGAGCGCGGGCGGCGCAAAGGATGCCTCCCACACGTCGTTGACGAGCGGCTTCATCGGCACTTCGCGGAACTCGGCCTTGCCCTGCGGACGCCAGCACAGCAGCACGCGCAGCACGTCGTGGCCGTCGGTGAAGCAGTGCGCCTTCACCTGCACCCTTTCGCCGACGATGCATTTCACGGCGAAGCGGCCGTTGTCCACCGACGGCAGCACGGCATCGACGACCGCGCGCCGGTTGCCGTCCTGCACCTCGGGCGCCACGGAGGAAGCCGCGGGGGCCTGCGGATTTGCGAACAGTTTTTTCATGATGGCCGGTGCTCGAAAATCAGCGTGGACAGCGGCGGCAGGGTCATGCACACCGAGTGCATGCGGCCATGCGAACGCACGGGTGCGGCCTCGACGCCGCCAAGGTTGCCCCACCCGGAGCCGCCGAACTCGACGGCGTCGGTGTTGATGAGCTCGCTCCAGAAGCCGGGCATCGGCACGCCCAGCACGTAGTTGGTGCGCGGCACCGGCGTCATGTTGCTGACCACCAGCAGCGGCGCGTGGCCATCGCGCGGCTTGCGCAGGAAGGCGAACACGCTGGCGTCGGCATCGTCGGCCGCGACCCATTCGAAGCCCGCGGCCGAGAAATCCTGCTGGTAGAGCGCGGGCGCATCGCGGTACACGCGGTTGAGCTGCGCCACCAGCCGCTGCAGGCCGCCATGCCCTTCGAGCTCGCAGACCCACCATTCGAGCTCGCCGTCGTGCGTCCACTCGCGCCGCTGGCCGAACTCGCCCCCCATGAAGAGCAGCTTCTTGCCAGGGTGCGCCCACATGAAGCCGAACAGCGCGCGCAGGTTCGCGAACTGCTGCCAGTGATCGCCCGGCATCTTGCCGAGCAGCGAGCCCTTGCCGTGCACCACCTCGTCGTGCGACAGCGGCAGCACGAAGTTCTCGTGGAACGCATACACCAGCGAGAAGGTCATCTTGTGGTGGTGGTACTTGCGGTGGATCGGCTCTTCCTTCATGTAGGCGAGCACGTCGTGCATCCAGCCCATGTTCCATTTCTCGCCAAAGCCCAGCCCGTCCATGTCGGTCGGCCGCGAGACGCGCGGCCAGGCGGTCGATTCCTCGGCCACGGTGATCGCGTCGGGGTGCTCGCGGTAGACGGCGCGGTTCAGGGTGCGCAGGAAGTCGATGGCCTCCAGGTTCTCGCGGCCGCCGTGGCGGTTGGGAATCCATTCGCCGTGCTTGCGCGCGTAGTCCAGGTAGAGCATGGAGGCGACCGCATCGACCCGCAGCCCATCGACGTGGTACCTGTCGAGCCAGAACAGGCCCGACGACACCAGGAAGCTGCGCACCTCCGCACGGCCGTAGTTGAAGATGCTGGAGTTCCACTCCGGGTGGAAGCCCTGGCGCGGATCGGCATGCTCGTAGAGGTGCGTGCCGTCGAAGAACGCGAGGCCGTGCTCGTCGGTCGGAAAGTGCGAGGGCACCCAGTCCAGCAGCACGCCGATGCCGTTCTGGTGCAGGTGATCGACCAGGTACATGAAGTCCTGCGGCGAGCCGTAGCGCGCCGTGGGCGCGAAGTAGCCGGTGGTCTGGTAGCCCCAGGAGCCGTAGAAGGGGTGCTCCGTCACGGGCATGAGCTCCACGTGCGTGAATCCCATCTCCTTCACGTAGGCCGCGAGTTCATGCGCGATCTCGCGGTAGCCCATGAACCGGCCCTCGCGGCGGCGCCACGAGCCCAGGTGCACCTCGTAGACGGACATCGGCGCGTCGAGCGCATTGCGCGCGCCCCGCGTGGCCATCCATTCGGCATCGTTCCATTCATAAGAAAGTTCGCAGATGCGCGAGGCCGTGGCGGGCGCCAGCTCGGCGCAGAACGCGAACGGATCGGCCTTGTCGACCGTGTAGCCGCCAAAGCGCGAGCGGATGCGGTACTTGTAGGCCTGGCCCGGCGCGGCATGGGGCGCGCGGCCCAGCCAGATGCCGGTGCCGTCCGCGGACGGCGCCAGCGGATCGGCATCGCCGGACCAGTGGTTCCAGTCGCCGACCACCGCCACCGATTCCGCGTTGGGCGCCCACACCGCGAAGCGCGCGCCGCCCTCCTTCAGCAGGTGGCAACCCATGAGGTCGTACAGGCGGGAATGCGTTCCTTCGCGGAACAGGTAGGCGTCTTGCGCCTCAGGCTCTGAAAGCAGTTGGGTCACTGGCACCGGTGTTCCTTGCTCGCATGAAGGCCAGCGACCGGGTGTCCAACGGACACGCTTTCGGCATCTACAAGGCCTGAGCACACAATTTGCAAAGAATCCGGGCGCAGCGGGTAAGGCTGAAACCTCCTTGCCGTGTCGGAGAGTTGCCCATCACGCGACCAGGGGCGAAAACCGGCCGCGCAGCGGGTGCGGCGTTTTCAGGCAGCCAGCGGCGTGGCCTGCGGTGCGGTTTGCGAGCCGCCGGAACGGGGGGAAAGGCGCTGGGAAAAATCGTCCACGGTCAGCACGATCGGCCGGTTCGGGTCGGTGCGGTAGCGCTTGAGCGCCGCGGCGCCAATGGCATCGAAGTGCGCCTTGCAGGTTTCCAGCAGGCGGTCGCCCAGGTCCCTGGTGCCGAACACGTCGTGCAGGGTCTCCTCCGAAATCTGCCCGATGATCCGCGCGCCATCGTGGCCGTCCGGGTAGATCGCAAAGCGGACGGCCGCCGTGTCAAAGCAATAGATGCCTTCGAAGTCCATGTCTGTCTCCTGATGAATTTTTCGCTTGCATGAGCGAATCGGATTCAGCGCGGAAGCACGCATCCGGCGGCATGGATTTGCGCGCATGTTCAGGAAGGATGCGGCCTACAAACCCTGCGAGGGGCGCGAATCGCGGCTTCGGGCGGGTAAGACTTGCTGCAATGCATGTCCGAAGCGCTTCTCGCCAAGCCAGCCTTTCAGGCCCGCATGGCGGCGTTTCGACTGCTGCGGCAACTCACCCGGATAGCGGATCCGCGCGAGCTCCTCGCGTCCTTTCTCGGTGATGGCCAGCACCTGCGCCGCGGGCTCGCTGCCCGCGAGCTTCAGGGGGTCGGCTGGCGCCGGAATCAGTGCGATCACGAGCCCCGCCTGGCGCAGGATCCTGACCTCGTCGATCTCCTTGGGCGTGCGGAAAGACACGGGCAGGCGGGATGCGGCTATCTGCTTGAGCAGGTCCATCGGCATGGCAAATCTCCTTCAGGTTTGGAATGACGATTGACGATTTCGACGAGGATCGATTTAGGTCCGCGCCGCCCCCCTTCAAGAGGCCCGGCGTCGAGTTTTTTTCAATTGCGGCATCGGCCTTCATAGCACCCGCGCAATCGGGCTACCGCCCCCCGGACATCCCCTCTTGAAAACCTGCCGCCAGCGCCTATTTCGCTGATCGGAAGCGCTGGAGGCGCACACCTGCGGCGCACCGTTCAACCTGTTGTTCTTTCTTTGAATGGAGGTTTTCGCCATGTACCGATCCCTGTTTCCGCGCGACATGTTTGCAGAGATGGATCGCCTGCAGCGCGAGATGCAGCAGGCCTTCGACCTGTCTCCGACCATCCGGGGCTTCGGCCGCAACGGCTTTCCGGCCCTGAACATCGGCGGCACGCCGCAGACCGTGGAGATCTACGCGTTCGCGCCCGGTGTCGACCCGTCCAGCCTCGAGGTGAACCTGGAGCGCGGCCTGCTCACCATTGCCGGCCAGCGCGCCAACAAGCTGCCCGAGTCCGACGCCAAGGCAGCCGTGCACATCAACGAGCGCTTCGAGGGCTCGTTCCGCCGCGTGCTCACCCTGCCCGACGATGCCGACCCCGACGCCGTGACCGCCAAGTACCGCGACGGCGTGCTGCACATCAGCGTGCAGCGCCAGGCTTCGTCGCAGCCGCGGCGCATCACCGTTCAGTGATGACGATGACGCAACCCTGAAATGAAGAAAGGAGAGACGATCATGGACCGCAACACCAACACCACCACTTCGCCCCGCGTGGCCGGATCGAAGGAGCTCGCGCGCAAGGACGACAGCACGCGCTACAGCGACGCGGCGCTGACGCCGCCGGTCGACGTGGTCGAGGACGGCGGCGGCATCACGCTCTTTGCCGACCTGCCGGGCGTCTCGCGCGACAAGCTCAGCCTGCAGGTCGCGTCCGACACGCTGACCATCGAGGCCGAGTCGGGGCTCTCGATACCCGAGGGGCTCGAGTCGAGCCACACGGAGGTGGGCCTGGGCCGCTTCCGCCGCGTCTTCACGCTCAGCAAGGAGCTCGACACCAACGCCATCTCGGCCGAGCTTTCGCAGGGCGTGCTGAAGCTGCGCATTCCCAAGGCCCAGCACGCGCAGCCGCGGCGCATCGAGATCCAGGCGGCCTGAGCGAGAGGCGCAGCATGCCCTGCGACCAAGGCGATGGAAGAAAGAAGATGAGCGGCACCGAGTGCCTGGCGCGGCTGCGCGCCGACGCCGCGGCCCTGAGCCCGCGCGCCGCGCACATCGCGCTGGCGCTCCTGCCCGCCGTCGACCACTTGCCGGACGCATGGAAGGCGGGCCTGCGCAAGACCCTGGCCCACCGCGCCGGCGCGGCCGCGCCGCTCTCCCCCATCGAGTTCGACGCGATCCGCGCCACCGCGGCCAGCCTTCCGCACGCGTATCCCGAATGGGTGGTCACCGACCCCGAGCACCCGAAGGCGCGCGAGCTGATCGTGAATGCGTGGCGGGAGGGGGCGCGGCGCGGGCGGGGTGGGCTGCGGCAGGCTGGCGCCTGATCCAGCAGCACCCTTAGCTGCCGCTGCGAGACGGGGGCACGGCGCGCCGCCCCATGGCAGTGCACGCCTACGCCAATGTGCGCATCCCCCTACAGCACCGCTGTGCCAGGAAAAATAAGGTGGCCGCAAGGACACCCGAGAAATGGCTTTCGAGTTTTTCAGGAACCGGCAGCAGGCGGGCCGCGTGCTCGCTCAAAGGCTCGCCGCCTATGCGCACAAGCCGGATGTCGTCGTGCTGGCCCTGCCGCGCGGCGGCACGCCGGTGGCCTACGAAGTGGCCAAGGCATTGCATGCGCCGCTCGACGTGCTCGTGGTGCGCAAGCTCGGCGTGCCGGGACACGAGGAATACGCGATGGGTGCCATTGCGGCCGGCGGCGAGCAGGTGCTCGATGAAGACCTCGTGCGCGAACTCGGCATCGGCGCGAAGGAGGTCGATGAAGTCGTGCGCAACGAGCAGGACGAACTCGAGCGGCGCGAACGCGCCTACCGCGGCGACCGGCCCGCGCCCGAGCTGCATGGCCGCACCGCCATCCTTGTGGACGATGGCCTGGCCACCGGCGCGACCATGCGCGTGGCCGTGCGCGCGGTGCGCCGGCAGGCGCCGGCCCGCGTGGTGGTTGCAGCGCCCGTGGCATCGCGCGAAGCCTGCGCGCTGCTGCTCGGCGAAGCCGACGACGTGGTCTGCGCCGAGACGCCGGAGCCCTTCCTCGGCGTCGGGCGCTGGTACCTGGACTTCTCGCAGACCAGCGACGAGGAGGTCTGCCACCTGATCGAAGACGCCAACCCTCATGGCG
>NZ_JBFTPJ010000297.1:0-6076 GCF_056398445.1 Variovorax sp. 01T439_2 | reverse complement strand
GTGGACATCCTGGCGCTCAAGCAAGCCGGCCTCGTGGGCCAGCTCGCCAAGGTCGTCAAGATCGTCAAGACCGGTGAACTCACCAAGGCCGTCAAGCTGACGGGCGTGGGTGCAACCGCTGGTGCCAAGGCTGCGATCGAAGCAGCCGGCGGCAGCGTCGCCTGATCACACTGGACTGAAAGAAGTTCTTCGTGGCAACTAACGCGGCAACGATCGCAAAGACAGGCAAGTTCGGCGACCTGCGTCGCCGGCTCGTCTTCTTGCTGCTCGCGCTCGTGGTCTATCGGATCGGCGCGCACATTCCTGTGCCGGGCATCAACCCGGACCAGCTGGCGGCGTTGTTCCAGGGCCAGCAGGGCGGCATCCTGAGCCTGTTCAACATGTTCTCGGGCGGGGCGCTGTCGCGCTTCACCGTGTTCGCGTTGGGGATCATGCCGTACATCTCGGCGTCGATCATCATGCAGCTGATGACCTACGTGCTTCCGACCTTCGAGCAATTGAAGAAGGAAGGCGAGGCCGGCCGCCGCAAGATCACGCAGTACACGCGCTATGGCGCGCTCGGCCTGGCCCTGTTCCAGTCGTTCAGCATTGCAGTGGCGCTCGAGTCTTCGGCCGGCCTGGTCATCTCGCCCGGTTTCGGCTTCCGCCTGACCGCCATGGTGAGCCTCACGGCAGGTTCGATGTTCCTGATGTGGCTCGGCGAGCAGATCACCGAACGGGGCCTGGGCAACGGCATCTCGATCCTGATCTTTGCAGGTATCGCGGCCGGTCTGCCCAACGCCATCGGCGGCCTCGCTTCGCTGGTGACCACCGGTGCGATGAACCCGATCATTGCGCTGTTCATCATCGCGATCGTGGTGCTGGTCACCTACTTCGTGGTGTTCGTCGAACGCGGCCAGCGCAAGATCCTCGTGAACTATGCGCGGCGCCAGGTCGGCAACAAGGTCTATGGCGGCCAGTCGTCGCACCTGCCCTTGAAGCTGAACATGGCCGGTGTGATTCCGCCAATCTTCGCCTCCTCGATCATCCTGCTGCCCGCAACGGTGGTCGGCTGGTTCAGCACCGGCGAAGGTGGTTTCGGCTGGATCAAGGACGTGGCCGGCGCACTGCGTCCGGGCGAGCCGATCTACGTGCTGCTGTACGCTGCCGCGATCGTTTTCTTCTGCTTCTTCTACACGGCACTCGTGTTCAACAGCAAGGAAACGGCCGACAACCTGAAGAAGAGCGGTGCATTCATTCCGGGCATCCGTCCGGGTGACCAGACCGCTCGCTATATCGACAAGATTCTGGTTCGCCTGACGTTGGCTGGCGCGGTGTACATCACCTTCGTCTGCCTGCTGCCCGAGTTCCTGATCCTGAAGTACAACGTCCCGTTCTACTTCGGTGGTACCTCCCTGCTGATCATCGTGGTCGTCACGATGGACTTCATGGCCCAGGTGCAAAACTACATGATGTCCCAGCAGTACGAATCGCTGCTGAAGAAGGCCAACTTCAAGACATCGTAGGGCTGTGAGTTTCAGTATTGAGAATTTGGGTGTGGGCGGTGTACCGCCACGTTAAACAGTTTTAGGAGAATGAAATGAGAGTTTCGGCTTCGGTCAAAACCATCTGCCGTAATTGCAAGGTCATCCGCCGTAAAGGTGTGGTGCGTGTGATTTGCACCGACCCGCGCCACAAGCAGCGCCAGGGTTGATTGAAGAGTATTAGAGGACGCACATGGCACGTATTGCTGGCATCAACATTCCGCCGCACAAGCACGCTGAAATCGGCCTGACCGCCATCTTCGGCATCGGTCGCACCCGCGCCCGTCAGATCTGCGAAGCGAGCGGCATCGAATATTCGAAGAAGATCAAGGACCTGACTGACGCCGATCTCGAAAAGATCCGCGACCAGATCGCCTTGTTCACCATCGAAGGCGATCTGCGTCGCGAGACGACGATGAACATCAAGCGTTTGATGGACATCGGCTGCTATCGCGGCTTCCGTCACCGTCGCGGCCTGCCGATGCGCGGCCAGCGCACGCGCACCAATGCCCGCACCCGCAAGGGTCCGCGCAAGGCTGCGCAGTCCCTGAAGAAATAAGGATAGACCAGCATGGCTAAAGCACCTGCAAACAACGCCGCACAGCGCGTTCGCAAGAAGGTTCGCAAGAACGTTGCGGACGGCATCGCCCACGTGCATGCCTCGTTCAACAACACCATCATCACGATCACCGATCGCCAGGGCAACGCCCTGTCGTGGGCTTCGTCGGGTGGCCAGGGCTTCAAGGGCTCGCGCAAGTCGACCCCGTTCGCTGCGCAGGTGGCTTCCGAAGTGGCCGGCCGTGCTGCTGTCGAACAAGGCATCAAGAACCTCGACGTCGAGATCAAGGGCCCCGGCCCCGGTCGCGAATCGTCGGTGCGCGCACTGGCTGCGCTCGGCATCCGGATCAATTCCATTGCCGACGTGACGCCCGTTCCGCACAACGGCTGCCGTCCCCAGAAGCGTCGCCGCATCTGATCGTCAGTCCGCAAGGCGCAGCCGGCTTTTGAGCGGCTGCGCATTTGTTTTTTTACTAAGCCCACCGCCATCCGCGTCTTCGCCGATGGCTCCCGCAGGCAACTGCGGCAGATGACACAAAGGAAAAATCGTGGCACGCTACCTCGGCCCCAAGGCCAAACTCTCCCGCCGTGAAGGCACCGACTTGTTCCTCAAGAGCGCCCGCCGCTCCATCCAGGACAAGGCCAAGTTCGATTCCAAGCCCGGCCAGCATGGCCGCACTTCGGGTCAGCGTACCTCCGACTACGGCCTGCAGCTGCGCGAAAAGCAGAAGGTCAAGCGCATGTACGGCGTGCTCGAGAAGCAGTTCCGCCGCTACTTCGAAGAAGCCGACCGCCGCCGTGGCAACACCGGCGCCAACCTGCTGTTCATCCTCGAATCGCGCCTGGACAACGTCGTCTACCGCATGGGCTTCGGCTCGACGCGCGCCGAAGCGCGCCAGCTCGTGTCGCACAAGGCGATCACGGTGAATGGCCAGTCGGTCAACATCCCGTCGTACCTGGTGAAGACCGGCGACGTGATCGCCGTTCGCGACAAGTCGAAGAAGCAGACCCGCATTGCCGAAGCGCTCCAGCTCGCCCAGCAGGTCGGTATCCCGGCCTGGGTCGAAGTGAACGCCGACAAGGCCGAAGGTACCTTCAAGAAGGTGCCCGATCGCGACGAATTCGCAGCCGACATCAACGAATCGCTGATCGTCGAACTGTACTCGCGCTAAGCGGGCGACAACGGGCCGCGCTTTGCGGTCCGCTTTTGATTTTTTTGTTCCCATCGGGAGGCACTCCCGACGGGTGCTTCACCAGCCTTACCGGTGTAACGAGCCGGGGGTATTGAGAGGAAGTCTGCATGCAAACCACCCTGCTGAAACCCAAGACCATCCAGGTCGAGCAACTTGCCGCCAACAAGGCCAAGGTGACGCTCGAGCCTTTCGAGCGCGGCTACGGCCACACGCTCGGCAACGCGCTGCGCCGCGTCCTGCTGTCGTCGATGGTCGGTTATTCGGCCACTGAAGTCACGATCGCCGGCGTGCTGCACGAGTACTCGTCGATCGACGGCGTGCAGGAAGATGTCGTCAACATCCTGCTGAATCTCAAGGGCGTGGTGTTCAAGCTCCACAACCGCGACGAAGTCACGCTGAGCCTGCGCAAGGACGGCGAAGGCCCGGTGCTRGCGTCGGACATCCAGACCCCGCACGACGTCGAGATCATCAACCCCGACCACGTGATCGCGCACCTGTCGCAAGGCGGCAAGCTCGATATGCAGATCAAGGTCGAAAAGGGCCGCGGCTACGTGCCCGGCACGATGCGCCGCTATGCCGACGAGCCGACCAAGTCGATCGGCCGCATCGTCCTGGACGCCTCGTTCTCGCCCGTCAAGCGCGTGAGCTACACGGTCGAAAGCGCCCGTGTCGAACAGCGCACCGACCTGGACAAGCTGCTGGTCGAGATCGAAACCAACGGTGCGATCACGGCCGAAGACGCCGTGCGCGCCTCGGCTAAAATCCTGGTCGAGCAGCTGGCCGTGTTCGCGCAGCTCGAAGGCGGCGAACTGGCTGCATTCGATGCGCCGGCACCGCGCAGCGCACAGCAATTCGATCCGATCCTGCTGCGCCCTGTCGACGAGCTCGAGCTCACCGTGCGTTCGGCCAACTGCCTGAAGGCCGAAAACATCTACTACATCGGCGACCTGATCCAGCGCACCGAGAACGAGTTGCTCAAGACCCCGAACCTGGGTCGCAAGTCGCTCAACGAAATCAAGGAAGTGCTTGCCTCGCGCGGCCTGACCTTGGGTATGAAGCTTGAAAGCTGGCCGCCGGCCGGCCTCGACAAGCGTTGATTTTTGAAAATTGAGCCCATGAGGGCTCGTGCCCGGGCAGTACCTGATACGGCTGCCTGTTTAATAAAGTAAAGGAAAGCACCATGCGTCACGGACACGGACTCCGCAAACTCAACCGCACCAGCTCGCACCGCCTTGCGATGCTGCAGAACATGATGAATTCGCTCATCGAGCACGAAGTCATCAAGACCACGGTCCCCAAGGCCAAGGAACTGCGCCGCGTCATCGAACCGATGATCACGCTCGCCAAGAAGCCCACGGTTGCCAACAAGCGCCTGGCCTTCGACCGCCTGCGCGACCGCGACAGCGTCGTCAAGCTCTTCGGCGAACTCGGCCCGCGCTTCGCAGCGCGTCCGGGCGGCTACACCCGCATCCTGAAGATGGGTTTCCGCGTTGGCGACAATGCACCCATGGCACTGGTCGAACTGGTCGACCGTCCTGAAATTAAAGAAGAAGCCGCCGAGCAAGGCGCTGCTGAATAAGGTATAATTCCATCTTGCCGCGCGATGGAGCAGCCTGGTAGCTCGTTGGGCTCATAACCCAAAGGTCGCAAGTTCAAATCTTGCTCGCGCAACCAATTTAAAAGGCCCTTTGAATTTCAAAGGGCCTTTTTCTTTGGCCGCCGATCTTCGGGTCGGCAGGTCCATGCACCCATGAAAAATGCCCTCGCGAAGAGGGCATTCTTGTTTGCGTCGCACGGGGCGGCTCCCCGCGGGTGTTCCGTCAGACCGGAATGACCGCCGTGACCTCGATCTCGACCTTGGCGCGGTGCTCGACCAGCGCCGCCACCTGCACGCAGGTCATGGCCGGGAAGTTGCGGCCCATTGCGTCGCGGTAGACCGGGCCGAGCTCGCCGAGGCGGCGGCTGTATTCGTCGCGGTCGGTCACGTACCAGGTCATGCGCACCATGTGCTCGGGGCCGGCGCCGGCTTCGCGCAGCACTTCGGCGATGTTGCGCAGCGCCAGGCCGCATTGCTCGATGAAGTCGTCCGACTCGAACTGCTGCTGCGCATTCCAACCGATCTGGCCGCCGACGAACACCATGGTGCCGCGTGCGGCCACGCCATTCGCATAGCCCTTGGGGGGCAACCAGCCCGGGGGCTGCAAGAGTTTGTTCATCATGATGGGGTGGTCTCGTTGAGTTGTCTCAGTTTGAACCGCTGGAGCTTGCCGGTCTCGGTGCGCGGCAGCACCGGCACGAACTCGATCTCCCGCGGGTATTTGAAGGGCGCGATGGTGGCCTTCACATGGTCCTGCAGCGCCTTGACGAGCGCGGCATTGCCTTCATGGCCGGGCTTGAGCACGCAGAAGGCCTTCACGATCATGCCGCGGTCGGCGTCGGGCTTGCCGATCACGCCGCACTCGGCCACGGCCGGGTGCTTGAGGAGCGCATCCTCGACCTCGGGTCCGCCGACGTTGTAGCCGGCCGTGATGATCATGTCGTCGGCGCGCGCCTGGTAGAAGAAGTAGCCGTCGTCGTCCTGCACGAAGGAATCGCCGGGGTAGTTCCAGCCGTTCTTCACGTAGTCGGCCTGGCGCGGGTCGTCCAGGTAGCGGCAGCCCACGGGACCCTGCAGCGCCAGCTTGCCGACCGTGCCGCGCGGCACTTCGTTGCCCTGGTCATCCACCACCCTGGCGGTGAAACCGGGCACCACCTTGCCGACCGCGCCGCGGCGCACCTGATCGCCGGCGGCCGAGATGTAGA